>DAOTUA010000280.1:0-15756 GCA_034437355.1 Anaerolineae bacterium
GATCAACGTGAACTGCTGCGGAACGTGGTCGAGAGAGTCGTCGTGAACACTGAGGGCGCAATCGACCGTGTGGAATACCTGCCACCGTTCGCCTACCTGCAAGCTGTGCGGGACAGGGTGAATGAGGCAGCAGAGGACACCTCGGAGAACCTCACGCCAAACGAAAAAGACGACCGCATGGTCGCCTGTTCGAGTGAAGTCTTAGATTGTGGGCGGTATAAGACTCGAACTTATAACCCTTCGCGTGTAAGGCGAATGCTCTGCCAATTGAGCTAACCGCCCATCTTCGGCACGATTATAGCGGAGGCAGTGTGCGCGTCAAGGTAGAGTCAGCACGATCACAGGCGAATTACCCCGGAATGTCGCCGCCAAATTTATTGCAATAACCATCCGAAAGCGTTATTATATTTGAGTGATGCAATGGTGGATATTACTTATATAAATTAGTCTGATCTACCATAAAATCACATCACTTTAGAACATAATAAGTCATGTTCTAAATAAAAATTATAAACTCTACATCTACTAAAAAAAAGGTTTTCCATACAAGATGAGCAAAAAGACTTTTCGAGTAACAACCCTGGTACTAGCCCTGGCAATGGTTGTCGGGAGCTTTGCTTTTGTCGGCGCACAAGACACAATTGATGTGGCCGTATTGCTGCCGGACAGCGCGTCATCCTCCCGCTGGGAACAGGACGACCGCCGCTTCTTGGCCGAGGCATTTGATGCAGCGGGCGTGACCTACTCCATCGTCAATGCCGAAGGCGACGCCTCCCAGCAGCTTACCCAGGCCGAACAGGCCATTACCAACGGCGCACAGGTGATCCTGCTAGTCAACCTGGACAGCGGCTCCGGCGCATCCATTATCGACCTAGCCCGTAGCAATGGTGTTGCCATTATCGACTACGACCGCCTGACAATCGAAGGCGAAGGGGCCGACTTCTACGTCAGCTTTGATAACGAAGCCGTAGGCCGCCTACAAGGTGCCGGGCTGATCAACGCCACCGCCTCCCAGGGTATCGTCAACCCAGCCGTTGCCGTACTGAACGGCTCCCCGACGGACAACAACGCCACGCTGTTCAAGAACGGCTACGACAGCTTCCTTAATCCGTTATTTGACGCCGAACTCTGGTCAGAAGTTGATGACCAATCCGTGCCAGACTGGGATAACCAGGAAGCCCTGATCATCTTCGAGCAAATTCAGACCGCCGCCGGTGGCTGTGATGGGGTCGATGCGGCCCTCGCCGCCAACGACGGCCTCGCCGGTGCCGTGATCGCCGCCCGTGAAAATGCTGGCTGCGACTACATCCCGGTTACCGGGCAAGATGCCACCGTCGCCGGCTTGCAGAATATCCTGCAAGGTAAGCAAAGCATGACGGTTTACAAAGCAATCAAGGCCGAGGCCGAAGCCGCCGCTGAACTGGCAATTGCTATCGTCAACGGCGAAGATACCTCCGGGCTGGTCAATGCCGAAGTTGACAATGGTACCAATCCGATCCCGTCTGTCCTGCTGACCCCGGTCCAGGTGACAGTTACCAACATAGAAGAAACCGTGATTGCCGATGGCTTCCGTACTGTGGAAGAAATTTGCACCGGCGATGCTGAGGAAGCCTGTGTCGCAGCCGGCCTGATTGACTAGGCGTTCGGCTCCGGCATGATGCACAGCTACCCATCATGGGTAGCCACTGAAGTACGAGCGAGCCAGAGGTAAACCCTTTGGCTCGTTCTGTTCTCAAATAGTATTAATTTTTGAATATTTAGGAGTAATTCGTTGACAGACCCAATTCTTGAACTGAAGGGGGTATCCAAGCGTTTTGGCGCGGTCCAAGCCTTGTACAACGTAGACTTTACCGTCTATCCCGGTGAGGTCACCGCCTTAGTTGGCGATAACGGCGCGGGTAAATCCACGCTGATCAAGGGCATCGCCGGGATTTATAACTACGATACCGGCAAAATATTTTTTGAGGGCAAAGAAGTTCATATCAACGGCCCCCGCGATACCGCCCATCTCGGTATCGAAGTCGTCTACCAGGATTTAGCCCTGGCCGATAACCTGGATGTCGTCGCGAATATGTTCCTGGGGCGCGAGGTCGAAACCGGGTTATTTCAACTGGATGAAGTCGCCATGGAAAAACAGACACTAGAAACCCTGGAATCACTCTCAGTTAGCACACTCAGAAATGTTCGGCTGCCGGTTGCGTCACTCAGTGGTGGGCAACGTCAGGCGATAGCGGTTGCCAAGGCCGTGATGTGGAACTCTAAGGTCGTCATCTTGGACGAACCAACGGCGGCACTAGGGGTCGCTCAGACCCGACAAGTGCTAGACCTGGTGAAACGCCTAGCAGAAAAGGGCCTGGGGGTCGTCGTCATCAGCCATAACCTGCACGATGTCTTTGAGATGACCACCCGAATTGCCGTCTTGCGCCTGGGGCAGATGGTCAATGAATTTATGACACAAGACACCAATCAACAGGAAGTGGTCGAAGCCATCACTGCCGGCGAGTTACAACACGTACCGGGAATGCACGAGGAGTAAATAAGCATGAGTAGCAAGGTAGACCAGCCAACCACCGTAGATTTGGATTCTTCGGTAGACGAAAAGCCCGCCCAAGCCAAAGCACAACCGACCTTCCGGGCATATATTCAGAGCCATTTAGAACGCTTGCGGTCCGGGGATTTAGGATTATTGCCGATTATCTTCGGACTCGTGTTAATTGCGTTTTTCTTTCAGTGGCGAAACTCCAACTTCATCACACCACGCAATCTATCAAATTTGATCGTGCAGATGGCCGCAATTGCCACCATCGGTTACGGAATCGTATTTGTGCTGCTCATCGGTGAGATCGACCTCTCCGTTAGCTATATCAGCGCGATGGCAGGGGCCATACTGGTCATTAGTATGCTCCCGGATCGCGGCCTACCGATCTGGTGGGGTGTTGTCGATGGGGAGTTCGTCGTCACGCAAACCGTTGTCTTACAGTGGTGGCTCGCGATTCCGGTTGCGGTCTTGATTGCCGCTGCCATCGGATTTTTACAGGGGGTGATTATCAACTTTGTGGGCGTCCCCGCCTTTATCGTCACATTAGCCGGGTTCCTCGTTTGGAGTGGCATGGTGTTGATCACGCTAGGGCGTGGCGGCACCTTACGCATGAGCGACCCGTTCATCAACGGCATCGCCAATACGTATCTGCCAGACTGGGCCGGGTGGGTTTTGTTAGCTACTGTCGTCGGTATCTTCGTGTTTGCCACCTTTGCCAACCGACGGTATCGCCAAAAACAAAACCTGGTGCTAAAACCCTTCTCCGTCATCCTGTTTGAAACCGGGTTGGTGGCGGTGCTAGGGGCAATTGCCGTGGCGGTCCTCAACGCAGCCGATACCCCCGCCCAAGATCGAGGCGTGCCACTGGTTGGGGTTTTCTTGCTTCTTTTCCTGGTTGTACTAACATTTATCGCAGAGCGCACCACCTTCGGGCGTTACATCTACGCCACCGGCGGCAATCAAGAAGCCGCCCGACGAGCCGGTATCAAGGTGCTATGGATTCGGACATGGGCCTTTACCATCTCCGGGTTGATGTCCGGCTTTGGTGGCATCATCCTCGTCTCACGCTTACGCTCGATCAGTACCGAAGCCGGCGGCGGTGACCTGCTCCTCAACGCAATTGCGGCAGCAGTCATCGGCGGGACAAGCCTCTTCGGTGGGCGGGGTAAGGTCCAGAGCGCCCTATTTGGTGCGCTCGTGATCGGCAGCCTGGCGAATGGAATGGGTCTGCTCGGTTGGAGTGCCGGCGTGCAGTCCGTCGTGACGGGTATCGTACTCGTCATCGCCGTCTTGCTAGATTCGCTATCGCGCCGGGCACAAAAACGTGCTGGCTTAGCCTAACATTCGTGCAGCTTATATCGCCGGGGTTGGCTAACCCCCAACCCTAGCCCAATTCATCAGATGTGACAACAAGCGAGGAACCATCATGACATCTTACCAACCAAAACCGGAACACAAATTCACCTTTGGGCTGTGGACAGTCGGCAACCCTGGCCGCGATCCGTTCGGCCTGCCCACCCGCGAAACGCGCTCCCCCGTAGAACTGGTCAACCTGCTGGGGGAAGTCGGCGCTTACGGGGTGAACTTCCATGATAACGACCTGGTGCCGATCGACGCGACCCCCTCACAACGCGATCAGATCGTCAAAGACTTCAAAGCGGCACTAGACGCTAACGGGCTAGTCGTGCCGATGGCCACCACCAACTTATTTACCGATCCCGCCTTTAAAGACGGGGCCTTTACGTCGAATGACCCCAACGTGCGGGCCTATGCCCTACAAAAGACCATGAACGCCATCGACCTGGGCGTTGAATGTGGGGCCAGTACCTACGTTTTCTGGGGGGGGCGCGAAGGCGCAGAGTCCGACGCCGCCAAAAACCCACTCGACGCCCTCAAACGAATGCGTGAAGCCTTCAACTTCCTATGCGAATACGTGCAAGACCAGGGCTACAACCTCAAATTTGCACTAGAACCCAAACCCAACGAACCCCGCGCCGATATGTACCTCAGCACCGTCGGGCATATGCTAGCCTTCATCGAAACCTTAGACCACCCAGAAATGGTCGGCCTAAACCCAGAAGTCGCACACGAACACATGGCCGGGCTAAACTTCCTGCACGCCGTCGCCCAAACATACGACGCCGGCAAACTGTTTCACATCGACCTCAACGATCAGATGTTTGGGCGCTACGACCAGGACTTCCGGTTCGGCTCGATGATGCTCAAACAGGCATTTTTCCTCGTGAAATTCTTAGAGGACATCGGCTACGATGGCAGCCGGCACTTCGACGCCCACGCTTACCGCACCGCCACCTACGACGATGTGAAAGCCTTTGCCAGCGGTTGTATGCGCACCTACGAAATCCTCGCGGAAAAAGCAGCCCAATGGAACGCCGACCCCGACATCCAGGCGCTGGTGCGTGAAATTAACGCCGATGACGGCACCTTCGGCTACCTGACCAACGGCTATTCCAGCGACGCCGCCCAGCGCCTACGCGCCACCGACTTCGACCGGCAGGCCCTCGGCAACCGCGACCTGCCCTACGAACAACTTGACCAACTCACAATCGAGCTGATCCTGGGAGTTCGGTAATTGTGGCCTATCTACTCGGCATCGACATCAGTACAACCGGGGCTAAAGCCCTCATCATTGATGAGCGCGGCGCGGTGGTCGGCGTGCATAACACGCCCCAACCCATCAGCCAACCCAAACCCCTATGGAGCGAACAAAACCCGTCTGACTGGTGGGCTGGCGTCGTGCAATCTATACAGGGCGTACTTAAAGATACCGGATTAAGCGGCAATCAGATCGATGGCATCGGCTTAACCGGGCAGATGCACGGCCTCGTCATGTTAGATGGTGATGGCCGTGTGCTGCGCCCGGCTATGCTGTGGAATGACCAGCGCACCCAGGCACAATGCGACGAAATGACCGAGCGCATCGGCCCCAAACGCTTGATCGAACTGACGGGGAATGCTGCCCTCACCGGCTTCACTGCCCCCAAAATATTGTGGGTCCGGCAACATGAACCCGATATTTACGACGCCTGCCGCCATATCCTACTCCCCAAGGACTATATCCGCTATCGCCTAACCGGAGATTATCATACCGACCTGGCAGGGGCCGCCGGAACATCGCTACTAAACGTCAAAGACCGTGCCTGGTCGTCAGAAGTGCTAGACGCGCTCGACATCCCCCACGCCTGGATGCCGACCGTCCATGAGGGGACCGACATCACCGGCACGATCAGCCCGAGGGCCGCCGATCAAACCGGGTTACAAACAGGGACGCCGGTTGTCGGCGGCGGCGGCGACCAAGCT
The DNA here is from genome assembly GCA_034437355.1 of Anaerolineae bacterium. Taxonomy (GTDB): domain Bacteria; phylum Chloroflexota; class Anaerolineae; order Aggregatilineales; family Phototrophicaceae; genus DAOTTY01. The sequence goes on from DAOTUA010000280.1 coordinate 5,861, forward strand.
GCCGGGGCTGTCGGGATTGGGGCCGTCCAGCCCGAAATCATCGGCCTCACCGTTGGCACCTCCGGCGTGGTGTTCGCTCCGTTAGCAGAGTACGCCTACGAACCAGACGGCAGGCTACACGCTTTTTGCCACGCCGTCCCCGGCCAATGGCACTTTATGGGTGTTATGCTCAGTGCAGCGGGCAGCCTACAATGGTACCGAGACACCTTCGCCCCCCATACCCCCTTCGATGATCTGATCGCCGACGCCGGGGACGTTCCGGCAGGGTCGGAAGGGCTTTACTTTACCCCCTATATCACCGGTGAGCGCACCCCCCACCCAGACCCCACCGCACGCGGCGGGTTTGTCGGCATCACCTCGCGCCATACCCGCGCCCACTTCACACGGGCCGTCTTAGAAGGTGTGGCTTTCGGCCTAAAAGACGCCTTCACGCTGATCGACCAGGCCGGGCTACCCGCACAATATGAAGTGCGTATTTCTGGCGGTGGGGCACGCAGCGCCATCTGGCAGCAGATTATTGCCGATATTTTGAACGTCCCGATTGTGAACACACAAACCACCGAAGGCGGCGCACTCGGTGCGGCTCTGCTGGCAAGCGTCGGGGTGGGCGTTCACCCGGATATATCGACCGCCTGTTCTACAGCAATCGAATTGGGGAAAACCGTTGAACCATCAGACCATCAAGCGATCTATAAAAAAGCGTATGCCACCTACCAGACATTATACGACGCGCTACGCCCCACCTATACCTAACCGTCATTCCGTGGCCCGTCACCAGCCGGCCAATAACCGCGAACCGTTTGATCGGAGCTGGTCATGATCGACACGCTGCTGACAGCCGCCAACATGACCCTGCTCGCCTTGGGCGGGGGCTTATCTTTTGTGTGGGTCTTACAAGCAGAACCGAATTGGCGCTGGCGATTGATGCTCAGCTTGTGGGGGATGCTCGCTGTATGGGGCGCACTTGCCGTTGCTCAGCAGATAACGTCACAGCCAGGGCTAAGCGATTGGATCATTGGTGTGGCTGTCGTCCTGGTCGCTATCTACTACATCATCGTGATTGATACAACCCAACGCCAGGGATGGCTTCGTTATCTGGTGGGGGGGGTTATCCTGATCGGCGGTGTGACGGTCTACCTGGTTGTCACCGATCAGCTTTATGACGCAAACACAAAACAACTCACCTGGGTTGGCTACGGCGTGATTGCTAGTATGATCCTGGCGACCGCGCTCGCGTTCTGGACGGTGATAGATTCCAGTATCGCTTCGTTAACGCAGTGGCGTTTACCAACCTTCTTTATCCTGCTAGCCGGGGTGATCCTGTTGATCCCACATGAGATCGCTTTCGTGATTAGTCGATTCTTGACCGTTGCTGGTGTAACCGGTATCGGGTGGGTCAGCCTTCATCGAAAGCTGGTTTCGCCCATCAACACATTAAAAGATGAATTAGAGGTCGCCAACGGCGATCTGAAACGCGCTCTAAACGAACTGGCACGAGTCAAAAACCGATTAGATAGTGTTCAGAAAGACTTGCAGGAGGCCAAAGAACAAAAGACCAATTTTCTGGCAACCATGTCTCACGAACTCCGTACCCCGTTAAACTCCATCGTTGGATATAGCGAACTGCTCACCAACGGAATCTACGGCGACCTCAACGAGCAACAAACCGACCGTTTGCAGAAAATACACCGCAACGGTCAGAACCTACAGCGTGTCATTGATGACATTCTCGACCTCAGCAAAATTGAAGCCGGGCGCTTAGAACTCAACCTGCAACACCTCGACATGGAAAAGACAGTTCAACCGATCCTGTCAGATTTCCAGCAGCGCAGCACAACCAGGGGCCTGGTATTTGAGTTAGCCATCGAACCCAATTTGATTACCATCATTGGCGATTCCCACCGTATCCAGCAGATCATTGGGAATCTGCTCGACAATGCCATTAAATTTACACCGCAGGGTAGCGTCCGCCTTGGCATCATCAACCTAACCGTAGACAAAGGCCAAAGCACAGATTTCAAATTGCCGATGGTTGGGTGGGTCAGCGATGGTCATTGGGTCCTGATAGACATCACCGATACCGGTATCGGGATTCCCCACGAAGATCAGGCCGCAATTTTTGACGAATTCTCGCAAGTGGACCCCTCACCTAGCCGTGAATTTGAGGGAACCGGCCTCGGCTTAACCATCACCCGTAAATTGGTAGAGTTACATCACGGTATCATCTGGGTCCGTAGCCAACCGGGGGCGGGCAGCAGTTTTTATGTTATTTTGCCATCTGTCCGCACATTCAATGCCATGCGCGACGGCTACCGCGATATTTTAGGCGTCCCCCTCTGATTCCGGATCATGTCGTGCGGCCTCTTTGCGTGCATCGCCTGTTCGCTCTCGCCACGCAAACCGTGCTGCAAACCGATTGGGCTTTTGCTCAACCACATCCGCAATGATACCGCCAAGCATTGGCGCGAACTTAAAGCCGTGCCCGCTACCCCCCGCCGCCACCACCAACCCAGGCCGATCCGGATCGTGGTCAATCCACAGATCGCCGTCCCACGTATCGCAGTACAAGCATAAGTGCGTTTTGACGATGGGCGCGTCAGCCAACGCCGGGAACGTCCCCGCAACAAAATCACGGAACATCTCGACCGTGCCATCCGGCAGTTTACGCGGGTCATTGATCGGGTGAATTGGCACCCCTTTACCATGATTGCCGACCTTCACCACCCCGCTACGATCTTTGGGAAAGCCGTAAAACCCGGTATTACTGATGTCGGCAGCCCACGGGCGGAAGCCCGGCGGGGTAAAGCGGTCGATATGCTCCGGTTGAAAGTGGATCGCCGGCAGCCCCACCGCCCACATAACATCGCTCAAATACGGCAGATAAACCGGCGTCCAGGCACCCGTCGCCATCAGCACCACATCCGCCCGGAACTCGCTTCCGTCCGCCGTGACCACGCCGACTACCCGCGAGCCGTCCTCAATAAAGCGTTCAAACGCCTTCCCCTCACGCACATCGACGCCCGCCGCTGCCAACCCACGCGCTATTTTAGCAACTACATTTCCGCTTTCTGCCCACCCTGCACGCGGGCTGAGGTAGCCATCGACATACTCTTCAGCCTGCCAAAGGGGGTGATCTTGTGCAAGCTGTTCGCTGTTCATGCGTTGTGGCTGATGCCCCCGCGCCCGGATGCGCTGGAAACTCTCATACTCGAAGCTACCCGCGCTAAGCGCGGTTTTCTTCATCATCAAGAACCCGTCCTCGTGGTAGTACTTTCGGCCCCAGGCCGCGTTCCAGCCATCCCAGCCCTCGAAAGCCGCTTCCATCAGGTCGAAGTAAAAATCGTCCTGTCCGTAATCCATGCGGATCATTTTAGTAATGTCGGTAGAGGAAGCCAGCGGATGCGGAATTGGGCCGGGGTCTATCAGCGTGACGTTGTGCCCCCGACGGTTGAGTTCGGCAGCGGCGGTTACCCCAAAGATACCCGCCCCCACAATCAAGATGTGCTGTGCTGTTGTCATAACCATTACCTGTTCAATCCCAAAAAAACGTACCTACTCAGGGGTTTCCCCCCGAACCCCCACAAGCTTTTGCAAAAGCTTGACCAAAACTTTAGCCATGAAAATCTTCGATTTTCACAAAAAATAGTTGTCACAACTCAGTTCCTTCGCTTCAACATACCCCGATCAGAGCAGGGTGAACATGGCCGAAGGTGGTAAAACCCCTCCCTCCCGTCGCTAAAGCGGCGATAGTGGGGGAGGGGTGGCGCTTTAGCACCGGGGTGGGGGGAAGGCTGAGCAGTTACGAACGTATATAAAAATGAGGGACTCGGCATGAGTCCCCCATCGGTATTAACAGTGTCACAGAGCGGGATAGCTAGCCACCCATCACACTACCGAGTGTATCGCAGGCCGGGCAACCGCCACCTGGCCGAATGATGGCATAGCCGCCCATCGGGTCGGTTGGTGTGTAGAACGGGAAGTCCACATTCCAGACAATCAACATACGAACATTACCGCTTTGTGCCGCACTGGACACAGCACCAGCTAACCATGCCGCGTGTTCCTCAACACTGGTATTGCTCGCCCAATTGAAATTGTTCGGTAACGGTTCGCCAAACCCCTCACCAGAAAGATACCCAAGCTCGGTATAACAGGCCTTCTTGCCAGGGAACGGTGCCAGGCCGCGCTGGGTCATCGTCTGATAGTAGTACGTCGGATACTCACCGCGTGGGTCACCCCCCACCTGAGACGGTGGCACGATCCCCTCATTGTAATGTAGCCCGATGCAGTCCACATACTGAGCCGCCCCTGCTTGCGCCATCTGCTGCATGAATACATCGTCATTACAGCCCTGCGCAGTACAGCCAGCCGCACCGAAGAACCCGGTTGGGGCGGGCGCACCACTAATGATGAGCGTACTCCCGTTGGCAGCGCGGATGCTGTTCGACGCCCGCGCCAACAATTGGGTGTAATTGGCCCCATTCACCTGCCCAGCAGCCCATTCTCGGTCAATGTTTGGCTCATTCCAAACCTCGATAGCATCGGCCCCAAGCGAAGCAAGCCCCCCTACAAAGCTGGCATAGTCCTCTTGATAGCCGGGGTCCATCACTTGGTTTTTATCCCCCACAACACCTAACAACACCTTAAAGCCCTGGGCCTTCGCATCATTGATCAGCCCGGCATTCGCTGCCGCATTACCGCCTGGGGTATGGCGGATTTGCTTCTTAATCCATGTCATGCCAGATTGCTTCATCGCGCTGACCGTCCCATTATTCAATTCCAGGATGTGACCGCCAAGCTCAAAGCCGGAAATATTCGCACTCCCCGCAATCGCTTGCGGTAGATCACCCGTTGCGGGAGCCGCGGCTGCATCTCCGCTAGCCTCTGCCGGGGCCGACTGGGGGGTGACCTGCCCAACCTCATCACAAACCGCGACATCGCGTAAGTTATAGGCGACGCGAGCCTGATATTGTTTGCCGCTGAAGTCGGTTAACGTGTACGTCCAACCAAAGTAGATCGGGCGAGCCGCTAACGGGTTATCCAGCGTAACACAGTCATCAATACCATTAGCGAACTCACTATCCGCGTAGGTATATTGGCGGACCAGCGTCAGGTCTACGCCGAACTCTTCCTCAATCGCGTCACGGGCGGCAGCATAACCACGCCATACCACGGTATCCGGCGTCGGGGTTGGTTCTTGCGCCAGCAATACCGTGCCGGATGTCATTATTGTTGATAAGGTGAGAAGTGCCAGCAGTAAAACCACCATCCCCCCACGCCAGAATATTTTCAAACGCATTGTTTTTTCAAAACCTCTCGCTATTTGGGTCTAAACCAATAGTGTCAAAGCGTACAATAAGTACGCTATTTTGCCAGAGTCAGTTACACCGTAACGGTCCGATATATCACTGGCAATATTACGCAACAGCATGTTAGCACACTTTTTAGGTGTTTGTCAGGCGTTCCCGGCGTTAAGCGTCTCTTCGGTGGCAGATCGTAGGTTTTGTAAACGCGCTACAATTTGCGGCTGGCCCTGGGCTTCGATGATTTCGATCAGCGCGTCGAAAGTCTGGAGCAAATCCGGCCCGAACCCAGCCGCACCCGTTTTGATCTTTTCCAGCGCCGCCGTCTCGGTTTCTGTCGAGAGTAAATCGTTGATAAAGCGCACATCCGGGCGCATATTAGCCTGCAACACTTCCATCACCATATCGCGCACGCCTTTCAAGCGGCTAGCCGCCGTTATATCCCCCTGTTTTTCCGCCTCATTGATGTTCAATTCCAGGATGCCCATAAAGGTTTCGTCAATATGGCCCATATTGGCGCGGATCGCTTCTTCCGGGTTGGCATGGTTGAGGATCGTCCGCAGCAGATCGGCAGCCGCCTGCATAGCCGAATGTTGCTGCTGGTCGATAACCTGGGTGAGTTCGACCAGCGTTTCGCGCATATCCTGAAGTTTAGCTTTTTCGTCCGCTGGGGCTTTGTCGATGTGTTTGGTCAGTTCCTCAAAGAAGTTGTAATCGAACAACACCCGCGCCAACCCCACAAACGCCTGCAATGCGTCGTCATTTTCGGCGTAAGGGCGCACCAACTCAACCACATCCGATGGCGTCGGGCGTTCGCCAAGTGATCTCAGCTTCGTTGCTATTTCTTCCAGCACCGCCTGTTGGCGTTCGGCCCGTTCGAGCAAGGTCTTACCGGCGGTAGAATACGCTGCAACTTGTTGCTGCACACCCAGGATATACTCCGCCATATCGGGCCGGCCTTGTTGGGCTGTTTGTTCGGCCATAAAACTAAAGGCGCTAAAAAGTTCCTCATCAATTTTGTCGTCGTGTTCCCGGACGATCCCTTCGAGCTGTTCCGGGTCGGTTTGCAGGAACATTTGCACCAGCCGAGCGCGTTCACGCTGCGCCTCTTGCATTTCTTTGGTTATACCTTCCGCTTCTAGCACTTGTTCGACCAACCCCTGCATTGTCAGGGCACGGCGTGGCTGGAAGATATAGCCCTTCACAAGTTTCTGATCCATATTGGCTGTGAGTTCGTTCATCAGCGCACCGATAAACTTTTCCGAATGATCTTCGGACATACCGAGCGCCATCGGTACCAGCGTAATCAGCAACTCTTTTTCTGCATCATGATAAAGCAACGGCGCTGCCGTAGTGCTAGGCTGCCCACAATTGGGGCACTGCGTAATGTTCAGCGATCCGCTTAGTAATTCCATTTGTGCTTCGGGGTTGTGGGCCGCGTCAATGATAGTGGTAACTTCCACTTGCGTCTGAAAACCGCAACTGGGGCAACGAAAGTCGATAGGTCTGGTTGTTTGCATTAGTTATCCTTGTTCATGCTTCATGCGCATATATATCGTGGGTGTTTAGCGTGGTAAATGTACATAAAAAGTAGACCCCTCACCCGGCCTACTCGTTACATCTATGCTACCGTTATGTGCCTCTACTATAGCACGAGAGAGATATAACCCAAGTCCGGTCCCCTCCGTTTTGCGGCTGAGCGCGTTATCGACACGGTAGAACCGTTGGAAAAGCTGTTCCATCTCCGTCTCGGTCATGCCAACCCCGTTATCCCGCACGTATAGCGTGACAGTTTCATCATCGTAGTCGCCCCCAACTTCGATCTGCCCGGCCTGTGGGGTATATTTGATGGCGTTACTCACCAGGTTGTCAATCACCTGCCGTAACCGGACCTCATCGGCATGAATAACCGGGAAATTATCCCGGAAATTCAGCGTCAGGCTATGTTTGGTCGCCTGTTTCGAGAAACGCTCAACCGACCGCCGGGCCACTTCCGTTAGCCGGGTAGCATCCGGGTTGATGTCTAGCTGGCGGCGGGCCTGAAGTTTGCTCGCGGTAATCAGGTTATCGACCAGCGCATTCAGCCGGTCCGCCTCTTCTTCGATCACTTTCAAACTATCTCGGATGACATCCGGGTTCCAGGTCGCATCTTCCCGGTTGAGCGTCCCCGCGTAGCCTTTAATCAGCGTGATGGGCGTGCGTAGCTCGTGCGAAACAGTGGAAACGAACATGTTTTGCATATCTTGTGCTTTACGGAAGTTCGTAATATCTCGCACATTAGCGATGATGTTGGTCAATGTACCGGACCGCGCCAACAGCGGCGCATAAGTGATCGCGATACTGACCACAACCTCATCTTTACGATGTAAATCCCCCTCCACATAATGCGGCTTACTTTCTTGGTCGCCCTTGGCGAAGGGCCAACCGTTTATCATCGCTTGCTCAATATCCCCCACATCTAGCCTTTTCCACCGCATCACATCGGAAAGGTGTAACCCAATAGCTTGCTCTGCTTGCCAGCCCGTCATCCGTTCCAACGCATGGTTAAAGCTCAGAATATTCAAGTGCGGGTCCAAGATCATCACACCATCTGCACTTTGTTGTAAGATGGCACGTAGCCGGCGGCGCTCTTGATCGATCCCCGCGTAAAGTTGCGCGTTATGAACGGCAACTGCGGCCTGGTCCGCGAAACTCTGTAATACCTGGATGTCGTCTTGAGTTGGATTGCCCCGGTACGCCCGGAAAATGATCAGAATACCCAGCGGTTCGCCCGCCATCACCAACGGCAAGGCAACCGACTGTTGCAGCCGAGGGTCCAGCGAAGTAGCCATCTGGCGCATCCGGGCGCTAACCTGCTCCGCATCTAGCCCGCTGGCGGCATCCGCTACCAAGTTTTGAAGTTGATTGTTAAGCGATTCTAGATTCTGATCTTCTATCCCTATCGTGGCGCGTATCTGGTACTCGTCCTCGACACCACGCAGCGCGATCAGCCCAACCTCACCAGATAACATCGCAACCGACGCATTTAATACGAGCCGCAATACCTCACCAACATCCAGTTGAGCCGTCATAGCCCGCGAAATTTGCAACAAAAAGTCGCGCTGGCGCACACGATAGTCATGGAGCATCAACATGGGGGGATCACCATCAATTACTGTCACTACACATATAAAAAAAGTATAGCACGACGTTGGTAACGACTTCTACAATAATGTCGTTGGAAAAATTAGGGGGGGAGCTGCGAACAAGCCCCACCCCAAGCGTGCAGCTGTTAGCGCATCGTCAATGCCATGGCCGCTTTTTGAACATGCAAACGGTTCTCCGCTTCGTCAAATACCACACTCTGCGGTCCATCCAAGACCGCGCTCGTCACTTCAATCTCACGGTCGGCGGGTAAACAGTGCATATAGATCGCGTTCTCGTTAGCAAGGCCCATCCGACGCTCATCGGTAATCCAATCCGTATACTGCGCCCCAATCTGGGCCGATTCGTCGTTATCCGTTGTTGTCAGGAGTGCGCCCCAACTCTTCGGGTAGACAACATCCGCCCCTTTGAACCCCGCCTCGAAATCATCCATAATCTCAAACGAACCACCATGCTTGCGCGTGTTATCTTTCGCCTGCTGTACGATGTCTGGCATCAGCTTGTATTCCGCTGGGCGTGTTAGCCGAACGTTCATGCCAAAGCGCGTCATCAACAAGATCAGACTTTGCGGCACACTGATCGGCTTTTGATAGCTAGAAGCATACGCCCACGAGACATTAATCGTCTTGCCACGTAAATCTCCACCCAATTTCTCTTTGATCGTCATCAGGTCCGCTAGAATCTGAAACGGATGATAGACCTCACATTGCATATTAAGCACAGGCACCCGGCTAGCATCTGCCACATCACGCATGTATTGGTTGCCCACCCCCCAATCCACCTGACGAATCGCGATCCCATCCGCATAGCGCCCCAAAATTTCCCCAATCTCGGTTGCAGTATCGCCATGGCTGATCTGTGTCGTGCGGCTTTCCATAAACATAGCGTGCCCGCCAAGCTGCGCCATTCCCGCTTCAAAACTGGCACGGGTGCGCGTGCTAGAGAAGAAAAACAACATCGCCAACACTTTATCGCGCAGCAAAGCGTGAGGCTCGCCAAGAGCGCGTTTACGTTTCAGGTCCCAGGCCACATCTATAAGCGTGTCGATCTCCTCCCTCGTCCAGTCTTGGGTTGAGATCAGATCGCGTCCGCGTAAGTCAGTCTGCATGATATAGGCTCCTAATACTTGCCAATAAAACGAAATGCGATGTTACTTGCAAATGCGACAGAAAACAACAAACGGTTATCTCAAAATCAAAAAAGCCCTTGCTAGATGCAAGAGCTTACCGAAAACCGGGCCTGTAATAGCTCTCCGTTTATGGTTCGCCGAGCGCAAGCCCACCGTTGATAGCAAAACCATTCGTCTGGTCCCAAGAGATGTCATCCCGCCCGATAGCTACACAATGACCAGCCGTTGTGTACTCACCATCTATGTCAACCACCATCAAATTACCGCCAGTTGCTTCGTTAGCGGCAGCCGCATGTTGCCCTGCACATACAAATGTACCA
>DAOTUA010000281.1:0-6543 GCA_034437355.1 Anaerolineae bacterium
CAGAAACACAGGCGGGTTTCTTGCCGGCGTCTACGTAGTCGTAGCAGAGGTTACACTTGGTCATGATGTGCTGCTCGGCGTCAAACTGTGGCGCACCATACGGGCAGGCCCACTCGCAGTAACGGCAGCCGATGCACTTATCGCCGTCGATGAGGACAATACCGTCCTCATCTCGCTTCCAGATGGCTTCTGTTGGGCAGACTTCCAAACAGATCGGATTGTCGCAGTGGCTACATGCCGATGATAGATAGTAGCTAAAGGTGTTGTCGATCAGCGCGTCACCGCGTTCCAGGTAATTGCCGCCGCTAATTTCGTATACGCGCCGCCACAAGACACCGACAGGCGTATCGTTTTTATCTTTGCAGGCAATCTGGCACGCCTTACAGCCAGAGCAAGCACTTAAGTTGATATAGAACCCGAGTTGATTTTCAGCCATGATAATCTCCTTTACGCCTTCTCGACCTGGCACATAATGGTGTGCTGGGCATTACCGAAGGCAAGCGGTGTCCAGCGTTCACTTGTTAGTGTGTTGATACAGCCGCCGACATCGACGCCGTCGGCATCAACTTCGTACCATGCGCCCTGTGGGACATCCACCACGCCCGGCATGATACGGTTGGTAACACGGCAGACGGCTTGCAGCGTACCCCGGTCGTTAAAGACACGGATAGTATCGCCATCCTGGATGTTACGGGCACGGGCGTCAACCGGGTTAATGGTCACACGTTGCGGGAAGGCTTCTTCTAGCCAGTCGTTATTGTGGTGGATGGAGTGAACCCGGTGCAGGTAGTGATGCCCGAAAGCTTGCAACGGGTACTGTTCTGCTTCTGGCCCGAATGGGCTTTCCCATTCTTGGATGTATTTGGGGACTGCCGGGATTTCTTCCGGGTTATCCATGTCGAATAGTTCTTTTGAGAATATTTCGATCTTGCCGGAGGGGGTGGGCAGGGGGTTGGCTACTGGGTCTTCGCGGAAGTCGGCAAAGGCGACGGCGGGTTCGGTCACCGATAGGGTGTAGACGCCCAGGTTTTGCTCGATGAATTCATCGAGTGTGGGGGCATCCGGGAAGCGCCCGCCGCGATAGTTTGTATCCAGAATCCACTCTACCCACTCGCGTTCGTCGCGCCCTTCGGTAAATTCTTCTTCTACGCCAAGCCGGGCGGCGATGTCGGCACAGATGCGATAATCGCTCTTAGTTTCAAAGGGGGGTTCTAGGATTTGTGGGGCGATGAACACATCATCGCCATATTTCCAGCCATCTTGCAAGCCCCACGTTTCGAAGCCCATGCAGGCCGGCAGTAGCAGGTCGGCAAAGCGGGCGGTTGATGTGAGGAAATGGTCTTGGACGATGATAAACTCGACCATGCTTTCGTCGCGCAGAATCTCGGCAGAGCGATTGGTGTTAGCGTGCTGGTTCACAAGGCAATTGCTGGCGATGGTATAGAGCAGTTTAATGTTGCTGTCTAGCGAGTCTGCGCCGACCACGCCATCCGCTGCCGTCATTTCGGTCCCACGTAGCACGGCTTCGGACCATAGGAAGGTCGGGATGCTGGCTGCGACGCCGTTTTCGCCGCTGGGGACGTTCCACCAGATCGGGCCCCAGTCTGGGGCTTGGTAGGCGATGCCGCTGGCCCAGCCGCCGGGGATGCCGACGTTACCGGTCAGGGCGGGGAGGACACACCCGGCGCGTACAACCTGTTCGCCATAGGCGCGGCGTTGCATCCCGTAGCCTTGGTATAGCACACCCGGTTTGATGGTGGCATATTCGCGGGCAATTTGAATAATTTTTTCGCGGGGGACGCGGGTGATGGCTTCGGCCCATTCTGGGGTTTTCGGTACGCCGTCGGAGTTACCGAGGACGTAATCGACGTAGCTTTCTTCGTCCTCCAAGCCTTCTGGCATTTGGCTGCTGTCGAACCCAAGACAGTAGGTTTCGACGAAATCTTTATCGTACAGGCCCTCGGTGATCATGACATAGGCCATGGCCGTCATCATGGCAGTATCCGTACCTGGGCGGATGGGGATATAGTCATCTGCCAGAGAAACAGCGGTTAGGGTTTTACGCGGGTCGATGACGACGATTTTCGCGCCGTTCTCGCGGGCTTTCTTGATCATGTAGGCACTGTTGGTCCCGTCGATCATCTCCGATGGGTTCCAGCCCCATAAGATAAAGTAACGCGAGTTCATCCAGTCTTGGCGTTGATTACCGGTGAGGCGGGTGCCGTAAACGGTAGGGGTGGCGCGTTCGATAGCGGCCCAACTATAGTTGTTATAGTAAGATAGGCTGCCGCCGATCATGTTAAAAAGCCGTGCCCCTAAAAACGACCCGTTCATTTCCTGGTAGCTACCAGTGCCGTAGGGGACGTACAGCGCCCCGTTGCCGTATTCTTCGCGGATGCGGGTGATATTCTCTGCCGCCATATCGAGGGCTTCATCCCAGCTAATGCGTTCAAAGCGCCCTTCACCGCGTTCACCGACGCGCTTCATGGGGTATTTGAGCCGGTCCGGGTGGTATAGCCGCCGTCGGTACGACTTCCCACGCGCACAGGCCAACAGGCGGGGGTCGTCAATTTCGTCGTATTCGCGGTCATCGGAGCTGAGGCGGGTAATGACGCCATCTTGCACATGGGCAATCAGCATACAGCGTCCGCCGCAATTGTGGGCTGGGCAACAGGTGCGGATCATCTCGCCACCTTCACCGAAGGCTTCGGCCAGTTCGTTGCCGTCTTGGGCCAGCAACGGGGAGAAGTCCATGGTTGAAAGGGCGGTAGCTGTCCCGCCGACGGCGGCGCTCCACTTTAAGAAATTGCGACGATTGACGGTGGTTTCCGTCAATAGGTCGTTGATGATGTTTGTACTTGACATATAGGTCTCCCTATTAGCAATAGGTTTGGGGTAACGTTTCCTGGTTCGCAAACTGGCAACACACATTCAAAATTGTTTTTAGCCATGTTTCGGCACCGGGGTTGTCTCTGTAAAAAATAGAGAGCCTTGTTTACTATTTTTACGCATGTTCACAAGGCTCCCGTCGATTAAAACATTCATTTATAACATTGTCTCTTGTATGTGGTTTGTTACACAGTGACCGATGTCACCATGTTGTAATACTAAAGATCACAATATGAGTACTTGATGAGTTAGGTGAAATTCAAAATGCATCAGCTTCGGTGGGGTTTGGGGTGAGGGCTGAGTCGTTACGAAAAACTGATATTTCACATCAGGCGTAGTAAGGGGGGTAATATCTACCTTGCGGGAGTTTGAGGGTAGCGCCTTCGAGAACGAACTAGCGATCAAGGCAAGTTATTGATACCTGGGAGCTTGTGATCGATACGACATCATGAGGACATCATCTGGTGTATTCAGATTTGCCAGGGATAGAAAATCGCGATCAAATAGCTGTAATTCAGTTTCAGCGACATAGCGAACACGGAGGTTTTGGTAAAAATTTGAGATGCGAAGGTCGCCAATTTTAATCTGATGGTGAATATGAGTATGGCAGGAACGCGCATATACGGCATGTAAATTATGCGCTTGGTTATCAACCCGGGGGATGACTGCATCGAAATTGGGGCTTAGCTCTATCTGATACCGTAGCAGGTCTGGATTTAAGAGAGGCATATCACAAGCGACACACAGCACATATGCGGTTGTGGATCGCTTCAGCGCGGTATATATCCCACCCAGCGATCCACAACCGGGTGATATATCCGTAAACATTGGCAACCCAAGGTGTGCATATTTTGTCTGGGAATTTGTGACGAGCATTATATCCAGCTTGAGGGGTTGCAGCCGGTCGATGACATGCTGAATAAGCGGTTTACCGTTGAGCATGACAAAACTCTTGTCCTGCCCCATACGCCGAGATTGCCCACCGGCAAGTATGGCGATCTGGGCCTGGTTAGGAGCAAACATCTGTGCCAGAAGCCAGCGCGTTGATCGGGGTAAACTGATAGTAACTGTCGCCAGCGCACGATCGGCAGCGTACCTGCCCATCAGTCAACACTTCACGTTCGTTGATGATTTCTTCGCCACAGGTTTGACAGTTCACGCGCACACCGGCCCGGCTGATGATCGCTTTTAGCGAAACTGTCAGCTCCACGCGCTGCCAGCAGAGTAGCTCGGCGGTCGGCATCACCTGATAGGCAGCTAACATGGTATGCCAGCGGCTTTTTGCATCCGGGGCATAGGCGTTGGCGCGTGAACGGCTGTCGGCATGAGGCCAAATGCGAACGGCACGCCCGGTTTGGCTATCCACAAAAGTAGCAGCGACTTTTCCGTAGTCCATTAGCCGCATAGTTCTGCGGCCCAACCAGCAGCCAGTCGCCACAGCTACGCCATCTGCAAAACAGCCGTCGGTTTCAATAAAGGTCAGTAGGCGTTTGTTGGTTTGCGGTAAATCTAGCTCAAGCAGGGACGCCGCCTGTAACCCCATTCGCACACCAATAACCTGGCGTGGGCAGATATGTTTATGGCGTGCGGTTGATTTTTCGAGCAACTCAGCAAGTTTGGGTGTGGTTTGGCTTATCATCTATGACGCTCCGATAAAATTTGGATCGGCTGAGGTATCTTTGTCGGTCGGGGAATACGCTTTGCGCAGCCATGGTAACGGCTCAGGGGCTTCACCCCCGCCCCCCACAATATTCTATCGCTACCTAAGTATTCACCAGCCATGTTTGGTTGGGCAGAAATACCCGCCGATATTTTAATTGTATGAAAATCGACATTATTTTTGAAATTGCATATGTAATCATTTGTTTATGACATAGAGCCATAAGACGAAAACGCCACGGATCAATGGCGTTTCGGTGGTGTTGAGATGGGCGTTTTAAGATGGTGTGCCGAACTTATCGGTTGTCTAGTTCGTCGCTAACCCAAGTATAGGCGCTCACGGTTGCCGGGAAGCCGAGTGTCGTCATCGCCAGTAGAACGACATGTTTGATTTCCTCTGGCGAGATTCCCATTTCAAGTGAACGTCGGGTGTGTGCGTGGGTTGCCCCCTCCATCCCAGCACCAACGGCTAGGGCCAGCTTGATCAGTTGGCGTGTTTTATCATCCAGCGGGCCAGATTTGTGAATTGCGTTCCCTAGCGCATCGTAGGCTTCGGCAACTTCAGGGAATTCTTCACGGATATTTCTATAGGGCAAGGGTAAATCAGGCATCAATACAAACTCCTTTTGTCTGATAAATTTAACAGGCGTTCAAAGCATTTGTTTGGTTAGCGTGGATGTGTGCAAACACACCAGCCAACCAGACCACTTGAAAAAGTGTCTAACAAACATCGGCAGGATGCGAGCGCGGCGGGCGGACCCAGCGGTACGACCCCATAAGAAGTTAATGCCCCGCAACCGCCCGATCAAGCTGTGAGAGAGCTTGCGCTAGAATGTCCCTGGGGTAAGCGATGTTCATCCGCGCATAGCCGGCCCCCTCACGCCCAAACCAGTGACCGGGGTTGAGGGCTAGCCCGGCATCCTGTGCCAAGAAGGTTGCCAGGGTTTTTGCGTCGAGGTCTAATGCGGTGAAATCGAGCCATACAAGATACGTCCCTTCCGGTTCGACCAGGCGCACCTGTGGGATGTGGTCAGCCAGATATGCCTTGATAAAGTCGATATTACCGCGCAGGTACGTCAGTAGGTCATCGAGCCAGGGGCCACCGTCACGGTAGGCAGTTTCTAGCGCGACCAATGAAAACACGTTGGTCTTGTTAATCTGAAATTGGTGCGCGAACTGATGAAATGATTCTCGTTTAGCATCATCCGGGATCACGGCAAAAGCATCTATCATGCCGGGGATATTAAACGTTTTAGCGGGTGATAAACACGCGACAACGTGGCCGAGGTTTACATCTGGCAGCGATAAAACGGGTGTGAAATGGTGCGGCTCATAGACAATATCCCCGTGAATTTCGTCAGCGATGAGCAGCACGTTATGCCGCGCACAGATTTCAATCACGCGCATCAGTTCATCGGATGTCCAGACGCGGCCAACCGGGTTATGCGGGCTGCATACGATCATGATTTTATTTTTCGGTTTAGCGGCTTTCACCTCCAGATCATCGAAATCCATCTGATAGGCCCCGTTGACGACCTGAAGCGGATTTTTAACGATGCGACGGTTGTTGCTACGGATAACCGATTGAAACTCGAAAAACACCGGGCGCTGCACGATCACGCCGTCACCGGGTTGTGAGTGCTGGTTGATCAAGATGGCAATGGCACTTAGCACGCTGGGGCAAGGCTCGATATGCGCAAGGTCAATATCCCACTGTTGCCGCCGACTATACCAGCTTTTGAGGACCTCAAAGTAGCCCTGCGGTTTGTATTCGTAGCCGTAGATGCCATGTTGTGCGCGTGCGGTTAACGCTTCGATCACGGTTGGCGGGGCCGGGAAATCCATATCCGCCACCCAGAACGGCAACGCCTCGCGGTTACCGAAATGCTCATCAAGCTGATCGGGGTTCCACTTCATACTCAGTGAAGATTGCCGATCTTGTATTTGGTCAAATGGGGGGCGCATAGTGATCTCCTGTGTTTTGTTATCATTCAC
>DAOTUA010000282.1:0-16046 GCA_034437355.1 Anaerolineae bacterium
GTAAACCCCCGTCGCCCCCGCCGGATTCCCCCGGCTCTTAAGCCCACCAAAAGTCGATAACGGTAGATCACCCGCCAGCCCGATGCGCTCACCGCCATTATCAGCAAAGCGCCAGCCCTCCCCGCGTGGCGCGAACCCGGCAGCCTCCAACGTCAACGTCGTCATAATCGTAAACGCATCATTCGCCTCAAACAGATCGAGATCATCACGGCTGATCTCGGCCTGTGCTAGCGCCTTCTCCGTCGATGTCGCCACCGCCGCCAAATGCAACAGATCACCGCGATCCTGCAACGCCAGCGTATCAGTCGCCGCCCCACTGCCAACTATCCCAACCGGCCTCGCCACCATATCCCCAGCCCGATCCGCGCTGGTCAGCACCACTGCCGCCGCCCCGTCAGCATCCGGGGCGCTATCGAACAGATTGACCGGGTTAGCCACCATCGGCGCTTTACCGAACGCCCCCGCCCGTAACTTATTGCGGAACATCGCATTCGGGTTCTGCGAGCCATTCGCGTGGGCATTCACACTGAACCCCTCAAACACGCCTATTTCAACCCCGTACTCGTGCATATAACGCCGCATCAACAACCCGGCTAATGCCGCCAACGTCGCACCATGCACCGCCTCAAAATCCGCATCTAAACTCGTCCCCCGATGGCGCACCCGCGAACTCGCCACCGCATCCGTCATTTTCTCCGCACCGACCACCAGCACCGTATCCACTAGCCCGGAGCCAACCGCCATCAGCCCCGCCCGCAGCGCCGCACCCCCCGCCGCATCCCCCGCTTCAACCGTAAACGCTTCGGCCCCACTCAAGCCGACGTAATCCGCTAACAACGTCCCTAGCTGGCTTTGCTCGCTGATCGACGCGCCATACGCACTCGCCGCGTAGATCGCATCTACCGACGAAAGCCCGGCATCTTGCAAGGCCGCGAGTGCCGCCTGCGCCCCCAAGTCACGCAAGCTAGCATCCCAATTTTCACCAACCGGCGTTTGTCCAATTCCGATAATTGCAACGGGTCGCATAATGATTTTATTCCTTTAGTTTGCCACGATAACGGGTATAAGTTGCATAGTCGATCTCAGTCCGGCGGCGGATATAATCCTGTGTGGTCGGGGCCAGGGCGCGACGCTCATTAATCTTATCAGTCACCAACAGGTCAAACGCATCGGACCCCGCCCCGCTGCCATAGCTCACCATCAAAATCCGGTCGCCCGGCTCCGCCACATCCAAGATCGCCGTTAGCCCAACCATACAAGACCCGGAATACACATTCCCAATATCGCCAGCCAGCAGCCCCGTTTCGACCTGTTCCGGCGCAAACCCCAGTATTTTTCCCGCCCGCGCCGGGAACTTCACATTTGGCTGATGAAACACCGCGTGCGTGTAATCCGCCGAGGTCGTCTCCATCATCTCCATCAGCGCCGACGCTGCCGAAAGCGTATGATTAAAATAAGCCGGTTCCCCCGTGAAGCGATCGCCATGGCTGGGGAAGTTGACATCCGCCCGCCGCCAAAAGTCAGGCGTATCCGTCACAAACGAATAACTCCCCTGGTAGATGGCGAGCGCGTCCGCCGCCGGGCCGATCACAAACGCCGCCCCACCGGATGCCGCCGTATATTCCAGCGCGTCACCGGGGCGGCCCTGCGCCGTATCCATGCCGATGCTGAGCGTATAGCCACTCATCCCACTACCCACCAGCCCAATCGAAGCTTGAACCGCTTCCGTCCCCGCCTTACACGCGAACTCCCAGTCCGCCGCCTGGATACTCGCCGTCGTCCCGATACTCTCCGCAACAATTGTGCTACTCGGCTTAACCGCATACGGATGGCTCTCACTGCCCACCCAAACCGCCCGAATCTCGGTCGGGTCCACTTGAGCGCGAGCGAGCGCATTTCGGGCCGCCTCAATCGACATGGTGATCACATCCTCATCCAGCCCGGCAACCGCCTTCTCTTTAATCGGGCTGCCGCCAAGCCCGCCCGTCCAAACGCGGGCCACTTCCGAGCCGGGTAAGCGATAACGTGGGATATACGCGCCGTAGCCGGTCAAGCCGACCTGTTTTTCTGGGCGCATCAGGTGATTAAGATTCGTCATAATAAAGATGTCCTCCGACTATAATGTATAGCTCTCATACGCCTGATAACAATATACCTTGATTGCGAGTTCGTTCTTGAGGACGCTGCCCTCAAACACCCGCAAGGGGGATAATCCCCAAAGAAAAAACCACAGAAAGCGACCAGGCTGCTAATTTCAATCCATGCTGATCTGCTGCACAAGCTGCTGGGCGCGTTCCGCCCGGATGTTGCCCTCCTCGACCATGCGCTCCACCACCCGATCAACCTGCTCCGGGGTTGCCCCAGCCGCTACCGCAAGCTGTTTAGCGTGTAAGCGCATGTGGCCCTTCTGGATGCCGTCCGTTGCCAGCGCACGGATCGCAGCCAAGTTTTGTGCCAACCCCACCGCAGCGGCAATCTCCGCGAGTTGTTGCGCCGTTTCTACCCCCAGGATGCGTAAAGCAAGCTGCGCCGTCGGATGAACACGAGTCGCCCCCCCAACGATGCCAAGCGCCAGCGGCAGTTCAATTTCCCCGTGTAAGTGCCCGGCCTCATCCTGCCACCAGCGCGTCAGGCTGGTATAGGCCCCATTACGAGCAGCGTAAGCGTGTGCCCCCGCTTCGACCGCCCGCCAATCATTCCCCGTTGCAATCACCACCGCATCGATCCCGTTCATGATACCCTTATTGTGTGTGGCGGCGCGGTACGGGTCGATCTCGGCAAATACCCCCGCCTCCACAATCGACCGGACCACCCGCGCCCCGTTCAGGCCGGTTGTTGCCAGGTGGCGCGAATCTATCGTACCCTGCGCCCGCGCTTTGCGACGATCCGCCAGGTTAGACAAAATCCGCAAGTTCACCCGCCCCCCCGTCAGCGATTCAACCTGCGGGGCGAGTCGCTCGGCCACCGTATTGACCGCATTTGCCCCCATCGCATCGCGGGTATCAAACAGCACATGCACGATCAACATATCACCAACCGGGGTATTCTCCATCGGGCGCACCTCAACATCACGGGCACCCCCACCACGCCGGACAATACTCCCGCCAATCTGATTCGCCGCTTCCATCAGCGCCGCCTTTTCCTGCCGGATAACCCCGGCAGCCGCGTACAGGTCCGGTAAATCCAAAACCTGCAACTGCGCGATCATCACTGGCTCATCGCTGCTTGTAATGAAACCGCCACTATCACGGAATAGTTTCGCCGCACTACTCACCGCCGCAATCACAGACGGTTCTTCCGTCACCATCGGCACCAGATATTCGCGCCCGTTAATCAAAAAATTAGTCGCGATCCCAAGCGGTAGCCCGTAAACACCAACCGCGTTCTCAATCATATGATCGGCTTGGGCCGCATTCAGGCCACTAATACCCACCAGCGCCGATTGCTCAGCGGCGCTCAAATCCGCCCACTGCGCCACAATCGCGGCACGTTCCGCCAAGGGACGCTTATAAAATCCAGAAAGTCGTGAGGTGTGTTTTGATGTCATGATTCCACCTTAACAGATGGTTCCTTTCAAAAGCTATCAGGCTAGGGGTATGATAGGAATTGATCGGTTTTTGGCTTGACGATAAGACAGCCAATCGTACCATAAGTCCCCGTCCGGCACTACAGGAGGCTACACCTATGCAGCGCATCCTCACCCGTTGGTTGTTATCAATAGCCGTCATCATCATGTGGGCGTATCCGGTGGCGGCCCAAGATGGCACACTGCGGCGCGTGCGTGTACCGATCCTGATGTATCACTACGTGGGGGAGTTGCCGCCCGACGCCGATCCGTACCGTATCGACTTAACCGTATCGGAACCGTTATTCCGGGCACACTTGCGCTATCTAGCAGATGAGGGCTATACCACCATCTCGTTTTATGACTTAGACCAGGCGCTACAAGACGGCCACCCCCTACCCGAAAAACCCGTCATCCTGACATTTGACGACGGGCACATCGACCACTACCAGGCCGTTTTACCCGCCCTGCTCGAATTTAACATGACCGGAACCTTCTTCCTGATCACAGGCCGCCTCGACGCCACCGACCCAGCCTACATCACCTGGGAGCAAGCCCGCGAGATGACGCAAGCCGGCATGAGCATGGAAGCCCACACCAAACACCACACCGACCTACGCCAGCGCGATATAGACCACCTCACCTACGAGATCATCGGCAGCATCGCCAGCATCGAAGCACAAACCGGACACACCCCCCGCATATTCGCCTACCCCGGCGGGCGCTACGATCCAGCCGCCGTCAGCTTCTTAGAAACCACCCCCATCATCCGGGCCGTTACCACCGAGTTCGGCGCGTATCACACCACCGATAACCGGCTGTTATTGCCCCGGTTGCGCGTCAGCAACGACACATCAGTTAGCGGCCTAGCCTATCTGCTCACACTAGATCAATAACACGCCCACTACCGCAGATGCCCAACTTAATCGGAGTGGATACGCGCATCCAAGAAGTAATCTAGCCAGGCCACAAACAACATCGTCAGCGGGATCACCGTCAAAATCGTCGCCAACACGCCATAATCGGCCAGGCCCTTACCCGCCTCTTGTGGAATCAAAGACGGGAACAAAAATACCACGCTGGCCCACGTCGAAATAAAGCCCAGCACCAACGAAATACCCCACACAATTAAACGCCGAATCGTGAGTTGAGACATATCACATTCATCCTCTTAACGACTTTTATTTCATCTTGTATCATCATTTTACGTTAGTCAAATTGAATTTTACAACCCAATTTTGTACTTAACGTGACGACTCAGGTAGAGATTATGATATCGTGGGGTTTCACCCTATACCCCACCACACCATACCCAAGGACCCACCATGCCGCCCAAAAAATCAACCATCCACGATATGCCAAGCACCGAACGCCCACGCGAGCGCCTGATCAACCACGGCCCCAAAGCCCTATCCAATGCCGAACTGCTCGCCATCCTGCTACGCACCGGCACCGCCCACGAAAACGCGCTCAACCTCGCCCAGCGCATCCTTACCCACTTCGGCGGCCTGCACCACCTCGCACGGGTCACCCCCGCCGAACTGACCAACATTCGCGGACTCGGCCAGGCCAAAGCCGCCCAGATCGCCGCCGCCCTCGAAATCGCCAACCGCATTAGCGCCTCTAGCCCCGAAGAACGCCCCAAAGTCCAGCAGGCCGCCGACGCCGCCCGCCTCATCATGGATATGCGCTACCTCACGCAAGAACACGTCCGCCTCATCCTGTTAGATACCCAAAGCCGCCTCATGGCCATGCCCACCGTCTACATTGGCACCGCCAATACATCGGTGCTGCGCGTCTCAGAAATGTTCCGCGAGGCCATTACCCGCAACAGCCCCGCTATTATCATCGCCCATAACCACCCCTCCGGCGACCCCACCCCCTCCCCAGAGGACATCACCTTCACCAAAGACATGATCGCCGCCGGTAAGCTGCTCGACATTACCGTTGTCGATCACCTCATCATCGGTGACCGAGACTGGCGATCACTCCGTGAGATGGGTCTCGCCTTCTGATGCCCCCAGCCCCAAAGCCGCCCGCAACCGCGTGAACGCCTCCGATTGCTGCATAAACACAAACTTAGTCGGTTGCGCCGTCGTCTGCGCCCCCCCAATCCGCCGCAAATGCTCGACCGCCTCCAAAACCGCCTGCGTTTTGACCACAATCGTTACACTAAACCACGTCTCATCCCCCGGCACAAACACCTGCGAGATCGTCGGCCCCTGCAACCCATGCGCGATCTCATTTTCAAGCACCTTCGCCGCCACTTCCTCCCGGCTAGCCCCCACAATATTCGCCGTTAACTGATAATACCGCCGCCCGTTCAACGACGCTTCCATATACTCCAACATCAAACGCACCGTCTCCAGCAGTGCCGGGTCCTCCCGTAGCGCCTCGCGGTTCCCCACCAGGCACGCCTCCGACGAAATGATCACCCCATCTGTAAGCGGACGCAAGCGGTTCTCGCGTAGCGTCGTGCCCGTCTGCGTCAGGTCCACCACCACATCAGCATACCCCAACGTCGGGGCCGCCTCAATCGCCCCATCAGATTTCACCAGCGTAAAGTGATGAATCCCACGGTCGTGCAAAAACTGCCGCGCAGACCGCGTATACGTTGTTGCCACCCGCAAATTACGCTTCTGCTGCTGCCGGATGTCGAACGCAATATCCGCCAGATCGTGCATCGTCTCCACATCGACCCACGCTTCCGGCACCGCCACCAACAACTGACACTGCCCGTAATTTAGCGCCGGGTGAATCACCATTACCTTTTCGTCCGAATATTCATGCACCACATCCAACCCGGTGATACCCAACTGCGCCGTACCATCCGCCACCTTATACACCACATCCTTCACCCGCTGGAACATCACGTCCACATTGGGCAGCGCCGGTAGCTGCCCGGTGTACTGGCGCGGGTTCGGCTTCCACACCCGCAAACCACACTCACCGAAAAAATCCATCGTCGGCTTTGCCATCGCACCCTTGCTCGGCAACGCCAGCGTCACACGCCCATCACGCTCGTTCATCACGCCTGCCATTCTAACGCCTCCAGCAAACCATCCAACTGCCGCACGTTGTACGACGCCCCACCGTAGCTTAACATCCCATCCGGCAACACACGCCCCACCTTAACCCGCCTGTTATCCGGTCGATCCGTCACCACAATCACATTGACCCCCGCGCCCCGTAATAACTCGGCCCACGCCATACCCGGCCCCTCGGTCTTTGTCCCATCCACCCACAGATACACCTGACGCGCCACAACCTCCCGCGCCCGCGCCGGGTATTGCGCCAGAATATCATCAACATAATAAGCAAACCCAATCGCCGGCACTTGAACCGCGCTCCCCATCAACTGCACCAACTCATCATAACGGCCCCCGGCCCCCAGCACCACACCGCCCGCCGTCTGAAACCGGAAAACCAACCCGGTATAGTAATTCCAGTCTTGCACCAGCCCCGGCGTGATACGCACACCCCCCGCCGGCACGCCCGCTGCATCCAACAACGTCAAAACCTGCTCAAACGCCGTCACCATCTCGTGATAAACCTCGTCGTCCGCCCCCCCCAATGACCGCAACGCCGCCACCGTATCCGCTTGCCGCCACCGCACCAAGAAAACCGCCGCCTGCTGCACCGTATCCCGATGCAACGCCCGGTTCGCCTTCCGCAACATCCGCCGCACAATGTCCTGACGGCTGCGCCCCCCCATCGTTTGTCCCATTTGCGTTGCATCCAACATCACATCCAACATCTGCTGCGTCCCCTCCACCACATCCGACGACGCGCCCTGGTCCGCCTCTGGGCTACGCGATGTGAACTGCTCATCAAATGCTCGCATCACCGCTTCCGGCGCTTCGTCCACCCGCGCCAACAAAAATTGCTCGGTCCGTTCATCTAGCCCAAACTGCGCTAGCGCCCGTCGCAGCAAGCCCACCTGCCCGATATGCACCTCCACATCCGCCAGGGCCGCCACATCCGCCAACCCCGTTACCCCCATCTTGACCATCTCCGCATCTGCCACCGGCGACGCCATCCCCAGCAATTCCGCCCCGATGCTCATCTGCTGGTACCGATGCGCCGTGTCATTCTCCCGGAAAACCGATCCGTTAAACTGCCACCGGACCACCGCGCCCCCCGCCGGGTAAGTCGTCGCATAGCGATGTGCCGCCAGCGCGGTAAACTCCGGGCGTAACGCCAACTGACGCCCGAAACGCTCAAACGTCAACAGACGCTCAATCACCTGATCGCCCGCTTTTTGCAAAAATAAATCCACATCCGCAATCGCCGGCACCTGGACATGCTCATATCCATAGCGGCGCATATGGCCGTGCATCCCCGCCACCAACTGCGCCATATGCCGATTTTCGTATATAAAAGCAACGTCTTCTGTCACCGTGCCGCGCTCCGATTCTTTCCTGGCTCACTGAGCCAACATGATAAGCGCCGCCCCCAACGGATGCAACACCCCTAAATGAACTCCCCGATAATATCGCTCAACAAATCTAACACATCCCCCGCCATGACCCCATTCGGGCTACCCATCAAGTTAGCCGCCATCACCCCCGCGCTGCCGTGAATATACCCACTCACCAGCGCCGCCTCATACGCGGGGACCCCCTGCCCAAGCAAGCTAACAATCATCCCCGCCAACACGTCCCCCGTCCCAGCCGTGGCTAAGGCCGATGTCTTAAACGGTAAAATCGCCGTCCGCCCATCGGACGCCGCGACCACCGTATGCGGCCCCTTCAACAACAGCACCACCCCCCACTCTGCCGCCTTTTGCTGCGCGACACGCACCCGATCCGCCTGGATCGCGTCAATATCCATACCTGCCAAGCGCCCCATCTCGCCCGGATGCGGCGTTAGCACCGTATCGGCTGGCAACAACGCCGGCCAATCATCCACATCCGCCAACAGATTCAGCGCATCCGCATCTAACACCAACGGCGGCAACACCACCGATCCCGCTTGACCGCCGGCCTCATCCGCCGGGCCACGCGCCAAGCCCGCAAACCCAATTTGACGCTTAGCCTCTTTGCGTTGGCGTTGGGCCGCTTCCTGATGATCACGCAGCAGCCGCACCAACATATCCCGCGTGGTATCCTCGCGCCCTAGCCCCGGCCCGATCAACAGCGCATCGTAGGTATCCAACTCTTTCACGATCACATCCGCCGCCGCCTCACTGATCACCCCCATATCGTGCGGCAGCAATATCCAGGTCGGCTCCAACATCTGCGCCCCCACCTGCGTAATTACCGGCATCGGGGCCGCCAACGTCACCAACCCCGCCCCACTCCGATAAGCCGCATACGCCGCCAACCCCGCCGCCCCGCTATAATTCACCGACCCCGCCACGATCAACGCCTTGCCGTTGCTGCCCTTATGCCCCGTCTCCGCCCGATCCGGCATCATCTTCTGGATCATCCGGCTATGTGCAAAGTCAATCAGTTCGTCGCGGGTGTGCGCCTCCGGGATACCCAGCGTTGCCACATGCAACTTGCCAACCTTGCGTGCTGCTGGCTCCAACAATAACCCCTGCTTCACGCAGATAAACGTGATCGTCTCATCCGCCCTCAGCGCGTTATCGTCAACTTCGCCCGTATCACAGTTCACCCCACTGGGGCAATCTAAGGCCACCACCAACGGACGCCGCACGGATGGCGGCGTCGGCGCGTCCGCCTCGATCAATATCCCATCGGATGACGAAGCCGGGCCGATGGTTAACGCCTGTGCCACCTCCCGAAACACCGCCACCACCTCATCGCGCAGCGGCAAACGCGCCCCAATCCCCAGCACCGCATCGACCACCAAATCGGCACCCGCCACCATATCGCGCAACATCTGATATTGTTGATCATCGCTGGCCGCTACAATCTGGCAATCCGTCCCCTGCAAGGCCACCACATGCGGATCATCATCCGCACGCCCCCCCACCAAATACACCCCCACCGAAACCCCCTCATCAACCAAATTACGGGCCGTCACCAATCCATCTCCGCCGTTGTTACCCGGCCCCACCAAGATCGTCACCTGCGGCTCGGCCACCGCGATCAATCGCTCGTGCAAATGGCTCGCAACCACCCGCCCGACACGCTCAAACATCGTTTCAAACGACAGCCCGGCCTCGTTTGCCGCCTGTTCGATCTGGCGCATCGCCTCAACACTTACAACCTTCACCATAACCTCGTCCTTTTCGATTTCAATCCATACCACACGCCCATTATACCCCCATCATCCCCCCAACGACTGCAACGCCAACCGGATACGCTCGCCGGTGTCGTCGGGAGCATCCGGCGGCAACCCCTGGATCGCACGCTGCGCCTCGACCACGCTATACCCCAGCCCGATCAAAGCGTCCATCACATCGCTATTCACGTTCTCATCGCCAAACACATCCGCCAGCGGCACCGCATCCCGTGTTGTGAGCTTCTCTTTCAACTCAAACACGATCTTCTTAGCCGTCTTTTTACCGATACCCGGCACCCGCGTTAACATCTCATCGCGCTCGCTGGCAATCGCATTGCGCAGGTTTTCCGCACTCATCGTACTCAAAATCGCCATCCCCAACCGTGGTCCCACCCCGCTAACGGTCGTCACAATCTCAAAAATCTCTTTTTCCGCTATCGTGCGGAAACCGTACAGCGTCATCGAGTCCTCGCGTACCACAAGCGTTGTATGCAGCAACACCTGATCCCCCTCGCGGAGCTTGGTTAACGTCGCCTCCGGTACATACACCAGATACCCCACCCCGCCCACGCTCACCACCAGCGCATCCCGCTGTTTGCCGATTACCTGCCCCTCAACGCTTGCGATCATCAGCTACCCCAATAAACTATTCTGCCGCGAACTGTGAATATCCGTGATCGCAATCGCCAGGCCATCCGCCGCATCATCCGGGCGCGGGATGTCATCCAACCCCAGCAACATGCGCGTCATCTCCTGCATCTGAGCTTTCCCCGCCTTGCCATACCCGGTTAAGCTCTGCTTGATGTAATTCGGCTTATACTCCGCTACCGGTAACCCGGCCTGCACCAACGTCAACAAGATCACCCCGCGCCCCTGCGCCACCGTGATCGCCGTCGTCGTATTCCGTGCAAAAAATAGCTCCTCCACCGCCGCCCGATCCGGCTCATAGGTTTCGATCACCTGGTTGAGTTGATCGTAGATCATCTTCAGCCGGTCGATCATCGGCGTATGGGCCGGCGTCGTAATCACGCCATAATCAACCGCCGCCAACGCCCCGTCATGGTGTTCTCGCACCAAACCATAGCCCACCCGCGCCGTTCCGGGGTCCACGCCCAAACACAGCATTACGCGCCCGCTTCGTATTCGGCTAGCAACTCATCCGTCAATGCTAGGTTAGACGAAACCGACTGCACATCATCCAATTCTTCTAATAGCGCCTGCAACTTCAAATTCTGCATCGCGGATTTCTTCGGCAAGTCGATCTCATTCTGTGGGAACCACCGGAGTTCGCTCTCCTCAGCCTTATAGCCGGCCTCCGACAACGCCTGGTCTACCGCCCCGTACTCATCACGCGGGGTATACACCACCACGCTACCATCCTCATTAACGACATCCTCCGCGCCGGCTTCCGCTGCCACCATAAAGACCTCATCGAAATCTATCGTTTGCTCCTCATCCGCCTGGAGAACGATATACCCCTTCTGGTTAAACTGCCACGTCACCGATCCATCCGAGGCCAGCGACCCCTTATTCCGATTCAAAATCGCCTTGACTGCCGCCAATGCACGGTTTTTATTGTCGGATAACGTTTCGATGATAAAGCCGACGCCATCCGTCCCGTAAGCCTCATACCGTAGCTCATACATCTCGCCGCCGTCAAGCTCACCCGTCCCGCGCTTGATCGCTCGCTCGATATTATCCTTCGGCATGTTGTTATCTTTAGCCTTGCTAACCGCCAACGCCAGCTTCGCGTTGCTCTCCTCATCGCCGCCGCCATCCTTGGCTGCCACCATAATATCGCGTGCCAACCGCGTAAATAGCTTGGCGCGTTTGGCGTCTTCCGCGCCCTTCTTCCGTTTAATATTTGCCCATTTACTATGTCCAGCCATTCGGACGCCTCCTGAAAAACTTATTGCACAATAACCCATTATACCGCATCCTCTCACAATCGTAGAGTCTTTAGCTTCGCCCGGTAGGGCTTTTGCAAAGTGATATGGCTGAATATTGGGCGCTGCCCAAACCCGTCACTTTTTGAAAAAGTGAGCAAAAACTTATCTTTTCGGACGCAAAGCGTCCGAAAACACGGGTTTAAAGGGTGCAAAATCATATTTAGAGATGACTTTGATCGGATTTGTCTCTGGAAAGAAAAAAGAGAAAAGCATCAAGATAAGCATAAATCCGCTATTTCACATCAGACGTATGATTATCTTCTTCTTTACGTTTGGTACGTAGCGGGCGGCCACCGTCAACCGGGATGATGTCCCCGGTAGAAAACGGCAAATGGGCAATTGCGGCATAAACCGTCTCCGCGACATCTTGTGCAGTTGCAATGCGATTAAGCGGCGTGTCGGCTGCCTCCGCCTGTAACACCGCTGACGGCATCCGCCGGGCATACTCACCATCTACCCAGCCAGGCGAAACTGACAGAACGCGAATCTGTGGTGCTAATGCTCGTGCAAGTGATCGCGTCAGGCTGTCCAGCGCGGCCTTACTCGCACAGTAGGCGATATTACTCCCCGCGCCGGTTCGCCCGGCTATCGACGAAATATTGATAACAACCCCGCCCTCATCCACAGCCAACAACGGACGCAGTGCGCGTACTGATGCAAATGCACCGCGCCAATTCACACGAAAAATTTGATCAATGAGTTCATCTGTGAGAGCGTCGAGGTCGTCGTGCGGGACGGGCTGCGTAATCCCGGCATTGTTCACCAAAACATCCAAGCGCCCAAAGTGCTGCTGAACCTGCCGGGCAAGTTCGGCTTGGGCGCTGCTGTCGTCCACCGGCACCCGGACGGTAATATGCCCGTTCCCCGCCAGCCCATCAGCCACGGCTTGCGTTTTATCGGCGCTGTTGTTGTAAGTGAGAATCACGGTTGCCCCTGCGGTAGCCAGCCGCTTACAAATCGCTGACCCAATTCCGCCGCCAGCGCCTGTCACGACCGCGATTTTGCCACTCATATCATTCATCAATACCGTTTATACCTCCCTACGAACTTGTAACGAATACCGTTGATAAAGCCGACCCGGAACCCGGCGGATAACGGCTGCCGAGTCCGGCTGATTGATTTTGGACTGCATGAGGTCTAGCGTTTCGGCAATCATGGTATCTACTTCTTGGCTAATCGTTGTAAGCTGATAGGCCGACCATGACGCCATCGGGATATTATCGAAGCCAACAACAGACACTTGCCCCGGCACATCGACACCCAAATCGCGGGCGGCATCCAGGCAACCAATCGCCATAATATCGTTGGCACAAAAAATAGCGTCCGGCGATGTGTCTCGGCTAAGCAAATCTTGTCCGCCAGCATAGCCACTCGCATAGGTATATTCGCCCTGATAGTGCAAGGGAGGCGGCGCACCGCGACGCTCAAGCTGATCTCGAAAGCCTTGCTCGCGGTCGGTGTTAGTGGACGTGTCCGGCGTACCGGCTAGAAAGGCCGGGCGTGTGTGTGCGGTGTCCACGAATAAATCGGCTATCTGTCGCCCGCCGCCGATGTTATCACAGCACACGGCGCTGATGTCACTGCCCTGGACGTAGCGGTTAAATAGAATAACCGGGATACCCATTTGCAGGCATTTGTCGGACATAGCCGACGACAGCGTAGCAGACGTCACAATCAGCGCGTCTACGCGATGCTGCATGACCAATGGTAATACGTCGTCAATATCTTGCCCCGAAGCCACAGTAAATAGCAAAACCTGTTTGCCTAATTCTTGCAACTGCACCAAGAATTTATCTAGCACATACGGATAAAACGGGCTGGTCAGGTTAGCCATCACCAACCCAATAATGTTGGTCTGCTGTGTGCTTAAGCTCCGGGCAATCGCGTTGGGGGAGTAGCCCAGCTCTCGTGCAACAGCTAACACGCGCTCGTGCTTTTCTGGCGAAACGTTCACATTCGGGTTAAACACACGAGATACAGTTGATTGTGAAACACCCGCCTTACGGGCAACATCCACAGAAGTAACACGCCTCGACATTCGTTTTGGCTCCGCCTAAACATTTTCTTTGCTGTAACGCTCCACACGCAGGTCACACTGCGCTTTGTGACCCATAAAGCCTTCCAACTCACACAGGCGCGAGCCGTACTCGCCGATCATCACAGACGCTTCTTCGCTGACCTCTTGATACGTCACCGTCTTGATAAACTTACCAACCCACAGTCCACCAGTGTAACGGGCTGCCTTCTTAGTCGGTAACGTGTGATTCGTCCCGATGACCTTATCCCCGTAGGCAACGTTTGTTTGCTTGCCTAAAAACAGCGCCCCGTAGTTGGTCATGTTATCCAGGAAGTAACGCGGATTTTTGGTTAATATTTCAACGTGTTCGCTGGCGATGTCATCCGCCACGTTGACCATCTCGGCATCATCGTCAACGAGAATAACTTCACCATAATCGCGCCAGGCCGCCCCAGCGATGTCCGCCGTGGGCAATGTTTCAAGCTGTCGTTCAATTTCCGCCTGGATACCCTCGGCTAGCTCGCGGGAAGTCGTAAGTAACACAGCCGGGGAGGTCGGGCCGTGTTCCGCCTGACCGAGCAAGTCCGTCGCGCAGATTTCAACATCTGCACTATCATCAGCGATGACAAGTACTTCCGTCGGCCCGGCGAGCAGGTCAATCCCCACCACACCGAACAGTTGCCGCTTAGCCTCCGCAACATAAGCGTTCCCCGGTCCCACGATCATATCCACTGGATCAATACCAATCGCGCCGTAGGCCATCGCAGCCATCGCTTGTACACCACCCAACAAATAAATGTCGTCCGCGCCGGCCAGATACATAGCCGTGACAGTTGCAGCAGGAATTTCGCCATTAATCGGTGGTGTGCAGGCAACAACGCGCTTAACACCAGCCGTTTTAGCTGTTAGTACGCTCATGTGGGCGCTTGCAACCATTGGGTAGCGCCCGCCAGGGACGTAACAGCCGACACTTTCAACTGGAATGTTCTTATGTCCCAGCTTAACGCCCGGCAACGTTTCAATTTCAATGTCTTTTAGGGCGTCGCGCTGTGCCTGAGCGAAGTGACGCACCTGCGTTTGGGCAAACTTGATGTCGTCTATGGTTTGCTCCGGTAGACTGTCCATTGCCGCCTGGATCTGTTCCTCGCTCAAGCGGAAGTCATCCGGTGCCCACTTGTCGAACTTGTTGCTTAGCTCACGGATGGCGTCGTCGCCACGCTCCCGAATATCCGCCAGAATGCCCAGCACGATATTTTGTACTTTTTCGTTGGCTTGCGCCTGGGCGTCCACAGTTTGCCCACGTTTAATGTATTTCATAAAAAGGTTACTCCTGTTTATTTAACTGACTTTTGGATGCTTGGATAAGGTTGGATGCACCTTCGGACAGAATCATGGTGTCCGTCTTAACGGTGATAAAGCGAAAACCGATGTCTTGCATAGCTTGGGCGTAGTGAGGAGAAGCGGTGAAGATACCAGGAATGATGTCATTATCATGGCAGGCGGCAACGATTCTTTGCAGCACAGATTGAAACTCGTCTGTTTTGCCGTCTAGCCCGACCTCGCCAAACACGCTCAACCGTAGATCTCCCGCACCGACGAAAATTCCGTTGAGTCCAGGAGTGGCTGCTATGGCGTTCAAGTTGTCCATAGCCTCGGCAGTTTCCACCATAGCAAAGGCCAACAGGGTGTCGTTGGCGTGGTCGGCGTAGTCCGGGCCGGCATAAACGCGGGCACGGGTGGGCCCCAAGCTACGGTAGCCCTGGGGCGGATAGCGCACCGCACCGACGAAGGCCTCACACTGTTGACGGGTGTTAACCATCGGGCAAATGACGCCATATGCCCCCGCGTCTAGCACTTTCATGATGACACCCGGTTCGTTCCAGTTTACACGTACTATTGGGGTGGTCGGAGTAGTCGAAATAGCCTGGAGCATCTGGATAGTGGTTTCAAGTCCCATCATGCCGTGCTGCATATCCACCGTGAGGCTGTCCCAACCGACATTGGCCATCACCTCCGCGCTCCAGGTGCTAGGAATATGTAGCCAGCCGTTAAAGGCCGTGCCGCCAGTTTCTAGCGTCGTTCGTAGCGTATTTTCGCGCATAGTATCTCCGTTTCTGTCAATCGGTCACGCTACCAAAGCCGATCCGACGCGAGTTGACCCCTGTCGTTCACTGTGCGTAACTTGGCGTAGGCCATATCCGGTCCGTGAATACGTATTCAACAGGTATACCGAATTATAGCCTTTTTGTCAAATAATGGTAACTGCTCAGGGGCTTCACCCCCGAACCCCCATAAGCTTTTGCAAAAGCTTGACCAAAACTTT
>DAOTUA010000283.1:0-9522 GCA_034437355.1 Anaerolineae bacterium
TTTTCAAAAAGCGACGGGTTTGGGGTGGAACCCCAACAGAAATGATTTGCCATCACTGGCATATGCAAAATCCCTGGGCAGTGGTGGGGGGGCGATTACGTTCTCCCGATTTTGCCTCCCACCCCGGCACTAAAGCGCCACCCCTCCCCCACTATCGCCGTTTTGCGGCGGCAGAGAGGGGTCTTTAACGCCCGTGAACGGCAGTTTCCCCTTCCCTCTGCAACAAAGTTGCTATGGGAGAAGGGGTTAGGGGATGGGGGAAATTTAGAACGCGATTACCCTTGGCGGTAGTGGGAGCTTATCTGTAACATTCGATGTTTTGTTGTAAACTGAACCGTATATGCGCTTATTTGATGATGATAAAAGGGGATAACATGATGTGGCATTGGCTGATGCGGGTTCTACTGGTGGGGATGGTTGCTGGGGGCGTGGCAGCCCAACCTCAAAACACACGGGTTTTTTTCCTGGCACAATCCGATACAAACGCGAATCAGGTGATTGATATTGCGGATGCTGTTGGGTTGTACCGGGCAGATGCCACCGCCACCCCCATCCGCCTGACACCTACCGACTTAAACGTTACAAGTTATGCCCTGGACCCTGACGCCGGATTGGTCGCCTACCTGGTCAATGCTGGGGATAACACCGCACAACTTTATATCCAACCGACAACGAGCCTCTCTACCGTAGCCGCAGATGTTGCGCTGACCGAGCAAGCGCGGTTAGCCCATGTGGGCGCTACGGTTGTGATCGTGGATGGGCCACGCTTGCTCAACCTGGACGCCGATAGCGGGTCGCTGATCAACCAACAGACCACCACTACCGAGGACCTACGCTGGTTGGTTTCGCCAGATGGCACACGGGCGCTACAGGTGGGGCTGGGGGGTATTCAACAGGGCTTTACCCTCCCGGACATCGCTCTCATGCCGGGCCTGGATGATCTGGCGGTGACGGGACAGCCGAACTGGTCACCCGATGGGCAGTTTATCCAATACCTTCAGCCAAACGACCAGGGCTTATCACAGATTAGCGTTTACAACGCCACGGACGGCACGACGCAGGCTTTCGAGGCATCACTTTTACCTGCTAATGCAAATCGGTTGGTGCGTTGGAGTGACGATGGACGTTATCTGACGGAAGTTGTTTCAGCCGGGCGTGTCACATCTGCACGCTTAATCGACATAACCAACGGCGAAACCTGGAACGTCCCCGCGCCGGCAGGGTTCGCTGGGGTTAACTTTCAAACGTGGTCGGCTGGGGACCGTTACGCTCATGTCGTCCTCAATCCAGACGAAGCCAATGCAGAGAAGCCTATCGGGATGGCAATCTATGATAGCGCGGCTCGAACGCTGATCCCCCTGGAAAACATCGACGCGCAACACGTAGCTCAGTTCCGTTGGCATCCTGCCGAGGATCACGCCGTCCTCATCAGCCGTACCGAAAATGAGCCACAGGGCCGCCTCTACAAATTGGAAGGGCCAGCCTTTGATGTGGTAACACCGCTTGTGCCCGATAGCACAACGGACTATCGTACCTGGTACACCTTGTATGGGGAACAATCACAAGCATTGGTGTTAATCGAACAATTCCCGGACCCACTGGCGGCCCTGGCCGGGTTGGGGTTGCCCATTCGGGTTTATGATTCCAGTCGCGACATCCTCACCCCACTATCTAATGAGGGGCTGGCGCTCGTGTCGCGGTCGGTGCGGGTGCGATGACAAATAAGCAAGATGGCTGGTCCGCTTTGGTCATATTGCTGGTTAGCCTGGGGGTGATGGTTTATACGACGGCCCCAACGGTTTATATCTTCGACAGCGGCGAACTCGCGGCGGGGGCGGCGGAATTGGGGATTGTTCATGCGCCGGGGTACGCGCTGTATCTGTTGGTGGCAAAGTTATTTACGTACCTGCCGTTTGGTGATGTCGCCTACCGTGTTAATTTACTGTCGGCGGTGTCGCTTAGTGGGATGGTGGCGATCATGTTCGGCGGGTTGCGGGCCCTCAAGGTTCCGCGATACGCGGCGGGGGCAGCCGTGTTAGCGGTTGGGTGGTCGTATTATGTGTGGAGTTCGGGTATCCGGGCGGAGGTCTACACGCCACAGCTTTTGACAATTGCGGCGGTGTTCGCCTGGTTAGCGTATCTATCACAACAAGAAACGGTTGGCCTACGTGGGGTATTGGTCGCGGGCGGGTTGGTGGGGGTTATGATGGCGATGCACCCCGGCTCTATTCTGGTCACGCCGGGGATAGTGGTTGCGTTTTTGTTGTTGCGGTTGCCGTGGCATTGGGCGTTAGCGGCGGGTGCGCTGAGTGTGGTTGTATTCCTGGTCCCGCTGGCCTATTTCCCGTTGCGGTATGCGGCTGGCCCCGCCCTGAATATTGCTGGGACGTACGACGCGGCGGGCGATTTCCAGGCGGTGGACTTATCGAGCATTGGCGGGGTGATATGGTTATTGCGTGGGGGGCAGTTCGATTCTTTTTTCTTTGCGAACGGCATTTTCCCGTCACTAGCGGAGTGGGCGGCGATGTTTCGGCTTGTGTGGGCCAATACGCTGGGGGTCGGGTTGTTGTTGGTGGTGGTCGGGGCGGTGCAGATGTTCCGAGAACAGCGCGGCGTGTTCCTGGTGTGGGGGGCAGCCCTACTCCCGTATTTTTATTTTTACACAACTTATGGTGCCGGCGATCGTGAAACGATGATCGGCCCGGTGCATATGTTGTTGGGGGTAGCGGTAGCGTTCGGGCTGGCGTGGGTGCTTTCGGATGTAGCGGCACGCTGGCGCGGGGTGCTGGCGCTGATCTTGCCACTGACGTTCTTGCTGGTCAATTTCCCGTTGTTAAACTTGCGACAGGATACGACCGTTTACGACCGTGCTACGATCATCCTGGATACGTTGCCGGAGGGGGCCAAGGTTGTCGGGCGCTGGTTTGATGTCATCCCGCTAGAATACTTACAGATTATTGAGGGCCGCCGCCGAGATGTCACTGTGTATAACACGTTCTTGTTTGAAGATGGCGATACGCTGCAACGCTTCATCACGCAGGCAACAACAACAGATGTCCCATTGATATTACTGGGGGAGGACGTATCCGATTATGTGCTACCGACCACAACCGTTACGTTACAGCCCATCCAAAAAACAGTCCCACAGACCAACGCCGCCCGCACACAGGCGCTTGTGACGATAGGGTATTATGCCGGGCCGTGACGCACTCCAACGTTTGGGGCTGCTGGCTAGCGGGTTGGTCCTGCTAGAAACTGTGCTGCGAGACGCCATGCTTGGCCCGTTGGCGGTGTCTGTGGGGTGGGTGTGGTTATCGGTCGGGCTGGGCATCGCCGGGCTGCTGGTTGTGGCATCGGCTGGGTTAAGGCGGGTGCCGCAACGGGTGGGCTGGCTGGCGTTGCTGGCGGCGTGGGTGCATCTGATGGTGATTAGTGGGCTATGGCTAGTAGAAACCAACACACGTCGTAACCTGCCTAGCTCAAACCGCGCCACACTTGTTTTACTGGAACCCGGCTTGCGTAATGCGTTTGGCGCTCGGCTGCTTTTAGGTGGCGAGAACCCGTTGAGTTGGGATTATGCGCTGGTTTCCGACTTAGCAGAAACCCCCGGTTATCATACTGCTTACCACCCAAACGGGAGCGAGGTTAGCGGGTTATTCACGCCGATCCTACCGGTATACCTGTCGGCCTTACTGGATGCGCTCGGCTTACCGGGGACGTTTGCGCTGGGGGTCGGGGCTATGGCGATGATTTACCTGGTACTTGTCTGGCAGGCCCCGTCGCGTTATCGGGCGCTGGTGTTGGTTCCAATTTTACTCAGCACGGATTTACACTATCAGGTATTAGCAGGTAGCCTGGATAGCGTGTGGGTATTGTTTTTATTGCTGGCGATGGCAACCTGGGGGCGTCCGTTGGTTTCGGCTGGTGTGTTCGGGCTGGCATTAGCGGCGGGGTTCCCGGTGTGGTTGTGCTTGCCGTTTGTCGTCCTCCATCTGCTACAAACGCACCCGTCCCCCCGAACGACGCTGGTTTATGTGGCGGTGGCAATAGGCGTATTTGGGATATTGCACCTCCCACTGGGTGGCGTCCCGTTACCGGCGTGGTCTGTTATCCCCAGGATGGGGGCGCACCTAGGCGGTTTAGTCGCTAATGGGCGGGTGATGTGGCCTTTTTGGTTTTTTGGGGCCGCCGGGGGGGTGGTGCTGGTGGGGGGGCTAATGCTGGCATGGCGTACACGGGGCGGGTTGCTGTTCTGGGCCGGGCCGATGGCTGTTTTGATCGTATGGCCATTGGTGAGTATGCGCTTCGAGTTCTGGTTGCTTGTCGTTTTGGCCGCCCTGATACACGGTGCGCGGGCCTACTGGGATGGGTTATCGGTCGTTATTACGGGCGGGGTCGTCGCCTTGGTGGTGGTTATGGGGATCGTGTTTCGTGTTCCCGCCTCGGCAACCGTTACCGTCGATTATCCAATGGAGATCGACGCGACCGGGAATATGGTTGGCCTGAATGTCACGGTTACAAACCCGACCAATACCCCGCTAGAACCGCGTTTCTTCTTGCAGGACGGGCGCTTTGACGGGCAGGTCCTCCCGTGGGAAATAAAGGCTGGCCCGCGCTTGATCGCGCCGGGGCAGGCCGAAGCCTATCGGTTGATGAGCATCGCTCCATCAGATGCCCTGGCAATCTTTACCCCATCTGTACTAGCGGTATGGGATGCCACCGGACAACCACTGGCCAATACTGTCATCCCCGCCGAACGTAGCCTGGTATTGCCAGATGCCATCCCGGACCCGTCCTATCGGGTAGCGTTCTGGAATGGAGAACAGCTCATCCCGGCTTATTGGTCCTTACGCAGCAACCAATCGGAAACAACCATTTTCCAATCGCTATTGGTAGACGGGAAGCAGGCGTTACAGGTGAATGCCGATGCGCTACCAAACGAATTGTACCGCGCCAATGTTGAAACGCGAGCCACACTCCCCCGTGAACCCGTTCACCTGTGGGCCTACCCACCACCGGACCCCACCGCTATTTATGGTGTCGAGGTGGACGACGGCGACCGTAGACTTGTGATCCGCTTTGGTGATGGCGGCGAACCGTTCTTTCTGGATCGCAATACTTACGTTGTACGTATCGCGGCACCGCTGGGGCGCTGGACTCGCCACACCCTGGACTTTGAGGCGTTGTATACCGAAGCCGGTTTCCCATTACCGCCGTATAGTGATCTGGCAGTGAACTATTCAGTACAGGTTCCGCGCCGTGTGGTGATCTTGAGGCATCTCTACGTTTCATCAACACCCGACGAGGCGGTAGAGATCGTTTTTGGGGCGTGGGAACAGGCCGATACGATCATTGCTCCGCGTGAGTTGATGCAGGATACGATCATGAACCGGGCGGCATACCAAACCTATCTTGTGGCGTTTTACGTCGAACGTCGGAATTTTGAACGCGCCCAGGCCGCCTTAAACGACGTATTCCCAACTGCGGACGAAACAACACAGTCCATACTAACCGACCTGTGCGACACCTACGAGCAACTCATATGCGAGGGGGGAAGGGGAGCGGATGCGCCCTAGCGCCAGGGTAGGGGGTGTGGGGTAAAATCCCACAGAACCCTTACGCAGTTTAAATTTCACATAGCGCGTATAAAACAAAAATACACGGCAGGGTTGCCGTGTATTTGAAATACCCAACCTGAGTTGAGACAATCTACCCAGGTCGGATATGTTTTATGTGTTGTCGCTAACCAACATTAACGACGATGTATGTTCCGGTGCCTTCGCCCGTGTATGTCAAACCAGCTTCCGTGCAGGCCTGAACAGCTACGATAGATAGGTCTGCGTTTTCTGTTACACGGTATACGACCTGGTTTTCGCAGTCATCGTATTCGGTCAGCAGGTAGTTGTTGTATCCAACCGTGTTAAATGCTTGCAGGAAGTCGCCGCCCGGTACTTGGGGAAGGCCGCTGAACAGCAGTTCTTGATCAAAGCCTAGTTGGGTATTCTGTTCATCTTCATTAACCTGCTCGCCGGTGCCGGTGCTACCAATTTGCCCACCAGTGACGGGGTAGAGTTGCGCCCAGGCGGTTATTGCACCCGTGAAGTGCCCGTAAGAAAGTTGCGGGATGGTGATAGCGGCGAGTACGAAAGCTGCCACAATGACAGTTATTTTAGATATTTTCATATAATGCGTCCTTAAACTAATGCCACATGCGATTTTAGGTTTTGAAAATAATTTATATTATAAGAAATTCTTATGAGTAGACAACGAGTTTTTCGCCTCAGAATCGTTAATTCTTGTTAAAATGTAATTTGCTCAGGGTTTTAGCCCTCAAACCCCCACGATATTGTATCTCTACCTGAGCATTTACGTTAAAATTGCAGAATCCGATTCATTTCGATGGATAGCTTATACTAGCTACCATTGTTTTTTATGCGACATGGCCCCATAGACGACTATTGTAAGAGTTGTTCTGCTGTGGCGGCCTGACGTGATTGAATCAGTAGGGAGAAGCCGAACATGGAAAATACGTTAACACGTAAACCTGGGCTAATCATGGGCCTGCTGGTGGTTTTAGGGGCCATGCTCCGATTGCTGTACATCACAAAGCCAGTAATGTACGATGAAGCATGGACTTATGTCGATAGTGCCAGTCAACCGATCTGGTGGTTTACCACACGCTACGCCAGCAATAGCCACCTGCTTAATACCTGGCTCATCCATCTGCTGGACAGCTTCGCGCCGATGACGCCGGTTGTGTTGCGTTTGCCCACCTATGTTTTTGGTGTCTTGTGCCTGTGGCTGACATATCGTGTTGCGCGTCACCTATACCGCGATGAAGGCGTGGCGTTACTGGCGCTGGGGTTAGTCGCTGTAAACGGATACCAGGTTTTTTTCTCCGTCAATGCACGCGGCTACACCATGTTAACCGCCTTCTTCCTGTTGGCGCTGTGGTCCGCTAGCCACTTCTTAGCGGATGCCAACCGGCGGACGGGGGCGGCCCTGGCGGTGTCGCTGGCGCTTGGGTTCTATGCCCACCTGACAATGCTCTATGTCGCGCCTATCCTCGGCCTGTGGCTACTGATCCAATGTTGGCAACAAGACAACACCACCCGTTGGAGCAGCATCCGGCAGGTTGTGTTGTGGTTTGGTGTGGGTGCCCTGTTAACACTGACTCTTTATTCACCATTTGTCATCTACACCATTATAGCCGGTGATGTTGAGCGTCTATTCATTGAAGCCGGCTATATTGAAACTGGCGGGGCGATCTTACTCCCGGAACATGCCGCCGTGATATTGCCCGCTTTTCATACTGCGCTACACGCCCCGCTTTCGGTAACCGCCGCCCTCCCCTTGATGATACTGGCATTGATTAGCGTCTGGGGGCATTGGCAACGCCGAAAAACACGGTTGCTTATACTCCAGATCGTAACCCCGCTGGCGCTAATAACGATGATCCTGCTCACACAATCCGCCAGTTTTACACGAACATGGATCATATTGGTCCCCATCTATAGTATGTGGATTGCGTTCGGATTACGCTACATTCTGCGCCAGTCGCAACGCTTCCGGGTAGCGGGGATATTGTTGGTTGGCCTGTTGGGGTTTCACTTGCTACAGACCAACGCCGTTCGCTCTTTCTCAGAAACCGGGCCCGCCGGTGACGTAAGCGACATAGCCAATTATATGCACGAAAATATGACCGAACCGTTTAACTTATTGACATTCCAGTTAATTGGTAAACCGCTTGAGTTTCATCTATTGCAAGACGATAGCTTACCCCTCTCCCATAGCGTAGTCTCATGGCCTATGCATGGCGTCGAACCCTACCTAGAGGTATGTGAGCTTGCCAACCACCCGACTTACATTGCAACTCAATTGACTTTCTCTCCCACGGACTGGGAAGACGTTATGAATAAATTCCCCATTAAAGATACCCATGGGCTGAACTACGCTTTGGAACCAATTCCAGAAATTCAAGATTACTACCTGGGGCGCGTGCTATACCCAGGTTACCTGACCCACCGGTTATTCACCTTCGCGGACGAAATACCCCTGGCATGGTTCGGCAGCGATAGCACCACCCACCTTCCGGGGATTAGCGATGGCGTTGTGCAGGTCGGGCCGTCCGAAAACTGGGAGATACTCGGCTTACTGGAGCATGAAGCCCAGCCGGGTGACCAACTCATTTTGGCCCGGTTACAGGTTCTCTCGGAAGTGCCGGACTTCGACAGCGTATACATCAGCGTTCGCTCTACAGAGTACATCAACGACTACCTGATTAGCCTCAACATCCCACAGCAGGCTATCGGCCTGAGCTATACAGAAAATGGCGTATGGGGTGGTTTCATCGAACGTGCGCTACTACCGGATAGTACCCTACCGGTTATGAATGAATGGTTCGACCTCGAAATTGAGCTTCAAGGCCCGCAGATCGATGTTGCGTTGAATGGTACGCCGATTTTGTCTTTGCAGGATGACCGTTACGATAGCGGAACGCTAAGCCTACTCGCGCCACCTAACGGTAGCGTCCTGGTCGATAACGTCAGTTTGTACAACATCTGCCCGGTGTATGAATAATGCAAAGCTGGTGGATTTAACCTAAAATGAAGTATATTCGGTAATCGGAGAGAGAAAACCATATGCAAATACGCTCGTTCTGGCAACTTCTGATTGTATTTACGGCTTTATCCATTGGGGCTACATTTCAGGCCCAAGGCACGCCTCTTTTTAATTTGTTGCCGCTGGAGGGGGTCGAGATGGAAAACCCGACAGCCCTTCAGTTCGGCCCGGACGGGCGGCTGTACATCAGCGAGCTAAACGGGTTAATTCGGATATTGGAGGTGGAAGCAACCGACGATAACTACTACGTCACTTCCGAAGAAACTATCGACCTGATCCAGAGCATCCCCAACTACAACGACGACGGCACCCGTCGCAACGAAACAGGCCGCCAGGTAACCGGCATGCTTGTCACTGGCACCTCAGACGATCCCGTCATCTACGTTAGTTCTAGCGACGACCGGGTTTTCTTCTTTTACATGGGCGTAGCAAACGAGAGCGAATACCTCAACCAACTC
This sequence comes from Anaerolineae bacterium, assembly GCA_034437355.1. Taxonomy (GTDB): domain Bacteria; phylum Chloroflexota; class Anaerolineae; order Aggregatilineales; family Phototrophicaceae; genus DAOTTY01. Next base: position 9,081 of record DAOTUA010000283.1, read on the forward strand.
CCAGACACCAATTCCGGCATTATCTCCCGGCTACAACAGGCTACGGATGGCTGGCAACGTACCGACCTGGTACGCGGCCTACCCCGCAGTATCAACAATCATTCGACTAACGGCCTCGCATTGGACCCCACCTCCCAGATACTCTACGTAGCACAGGGCGGCAATACCAATATGGGCGCACCCAATAGCAATACGGAGCGCCAACCTGAATACGCTTATACGGCTGCGGTCCTTAGCATAGACCTGGCGCAAATCGGCAATGAGAGTTACGACCTGCCCACCCTAGACCCGCCCACAGCCCCCACCGCCGATAACTACAACACGCCGTTTGGCGGGCGCATGGGCGCAAACCAGGCCATCATAGACCCGCAAGGCCCGGTTCAATTGTATGCGACCGGGCTACGCAACCCCTACGACCTGCTGATTGCCAGTGTTGGCGACC
>DAOTUA010000284.1:0-5355 GCA_034437355.1 Anaerolineae bacterium
CGGCGGGGCGCTCTCCGCCTGGTTAGAAAGCGCCCGTGTGACCGCCGGATATACTTCACAGGGCTATAGCTGGCCTGTTTTCCGGGCGGATATAGCGCATTATTGGGGGTTCCGGTGGGCGCAATGGAACGTGTTATGGGTGCTGGCGGCTTTGGGCATCGGGCTTGGACTGTTCTTGAACGGTCAAAAAACCATGCAAAAATCTATCCAATCAGATAAACGGCTAGTGACATACACTCACAGATGGTCTATCATTATATTATGGTTGATCACATCGACCACTGCAATGCTGATTCAAGCAAAGGGCTATGACTATCACTGGTTGCCCATGTTGCCCGCACTCGCGTTACTCGGTGCGAACACATTCGATCAGTTCATACGGTTCATTCGCGCCTCAACGCATCTACCACGATGGACCACACACGCAATAGTTATCCCCGTTATCCTGGCCGCAATCTTTCATCTGGCTGGGCAGACCTGGGGTACGGCCCTGCCGTACCTGATGGGTCAGCAAACCTCTATCGACTACAACCAACAATTTATCGGTGGCGAGTTCGTCGCAAGTGATTCAGTGGCGTTGGCGGCTTACCTGCGGCAGCATACCCAACCCGGCGACACGCTGTTTGTGTGGGGCTTTCGTCCAGAGGTGTATTACCTGACGCAAACCCGCCCCGCTACCCGCTTTATTTTCCAGTTCCCGCTGGTCGCGGGCTGGTACCCGGCGGCATGGCAGCAGCAAACCGTTGATCGGCTGTGGCAGGTCCTCCCGTCCTATGTGGTCATCACACGCGGCGATTTTATGCCGTGGGTCACCGGGCGCGATGCCGATTCTAATATGCTGCTGCAAGAGTACACCGAGTTGAATAACTGGCTGATCTTTAACTACGAGCGCGACACCGAGATCGGGCCGTTTATGGTGTGGCGGCGGAACCTTGCAGCGGGGCGCTAACGTCTGCTTATCTTTATGCTTTGTGACTGCCCAGGGGCTATTTTCAATCAAAATGCACACTTTTTCTGGAAAAGGGGTGGGGTGAAACCCCATCAAACCCTACGCATTTTGAATTTCACATAGAAGCTATTCTGTTAAGCAGCAGGAACTGACTTAATCCAGAATAGGCTAGCGTAGGGTGAACGTGGGGCAGGCGCGGCATGTGCGCGGGGTGAGCTTGTCCGCTTGCGTGGTAGGATCGGGATATAGCGATCAGGTATAGACAAGGTGAATGATCTCATGAACAAGCATCCTTTAGGGTTAATGGCGGGGCAATCGCATAAAAATATAGGAAACCTGTATGCGCTTGCCGTTGGGTTGATGGTGTGCTGTGTGGCGCTTTTGGCAGTGCCGGTTAGCTATGCTAACGAGATAGACCCGGCGACCGTCCCTTTTGCGGAGGCGTGCGCCGGGATCACGCTGGAAAACCCGACGCCCTCCGAGCTATGCCAACAAGTGATGGCGGCCAAGCCTGCCCCCGCCTACCCCCAGGTTCGGCTTGATGCCTACACGATTGACAGCTACAGCTTTTACCGCGTAACGGGGGAAAGCCCGAACGTGTTCGACGCGCCCAATGGCAATATAACTCGCAATATGGGGGCGGGCTTCAACTTTGTGCGGGCCTTAGATGACACCACCGTTGAAGGGTGGGTGCAGATCGAGGGCGGCGAGTGGATGCCAACTACCGACTTAACCTATCAGGCCCCGTCCCGCTTACGGGGGGTGCAGTTGGCCGGGCAAACGGTCGATCCGTTCGCGTGGGTACTAGGGACCGTCATCACCGCCCCCTTCCCCGGTGGGCCACAGACGTATGATACCGGCGTGATTAAATACTATTACGACCCCGTACACATCTACGCGACCGTCGAGCTGGGCGGCTGGCAATGGTATATGATCGGGCCGGATCAGTGGATCGAACAGCGCAACGTATCTCGCCCGACCATCGTCACCCGCCCGGATGGGGTGAGTGGGCGGTGGGTCAGCGTGGACCTGTACGAACAATCGTTGGTCGCTTACGAGGACGATACCCCCGTTTTTGCAACCGTCATCGCAAGCGGCCTCCCGGAGTGGCAAACTAACGAGGGCTTATTCGAGGTATGGTATCGCTTGCCAAACGGTAGCATGAGTGGCGCAGCGGGTGCGCCCGACGCCTACGCGCTGCAATCGGTCCCATGGACGCTGTACTTTGACGGAGACATCAGCCTACACGGGACCTACTGGCACAATGCGTTTGGCTTCCGACGGAGCCATGGCTGCGTTAACCTGAGTATTTCGGATTCGCGCTGGTTATACGAGTGGACCGCCGAGGCCGACGGCCCACGCAACGAGGACGGGCAATTGCAAACGTTCGTGTTCGTCCATTCGTCGGGGGTTTACCAATAGGCGGGGTTGGCTCCCGTAGGCTGGGCGAAATGGGCTGAATGTCAGGCGTTATCCGGCTTTTCGGTCCATTCCGGTTGCGGGGTGATGTCGTCTTGTGGGGTCTGGCCCCGGTCATCTAGCCCGGTGGATGCTAGAGTGAGCAACGGCGTAACGGACATATCCTGCGTGCAGGCAATCTGGCAACTTAACCGGAAGTTGCCGAGATCGCCCTGGTCTTGTAGCTTGTCAAGCTCGGCCTGGGTTATGCGATTCGGTTCGCCCTCCTGGAATGTCACACGGCAGGTTGTACACTTTGCATACCCACCGCAGCGATGCAGAATATCTACATCGGCATCACGCAATGCCAGGATCAAGCGTTGCTCGTGATCGGCCTCAATGGTCTGATCACCAACTGTAATTTTGGGCATCGTTTCACTAGCTCCTGTAGCTGTCAATGAGATTTTGAAGTTATTCAAATGTAACTATAACTGTTTTAGTTAAGTATCCGGTTAAAGCTGATGAGTATCTCGGTACCAATCCCAGACTCGCGCCAGCCCATCCTGGATTTTGACCTGTGGGTCAAAGCCGAGCAACTCGCGGGCACGGGTGTTATCGCAGTAGGTGATGCGTGGTTCGGTAGCAGGGGCATCTTCGATCACCTTAACAGCCGTTTTGCCGACCAATTCCTCATAAATACCGATGAAATCGGCAAAGGGCAGCGGTTCGCCGTAGCCCAGGTTGATGAGCTGATAGCCCATCGGCTTATTGAGGGCGGCGATCACGCCGTTTACCGTATCGTCAATATAGGTCCAGTCCCGCTGGAGTTGGCCCGCGTTCCACATACGGATCGGTTTGCCATTGAGGATCGCATCCAGGGCTTTGAGGGGCATCATATCGGGCCGACCGTGTGGCCCATACACGTTAAAAAAGCGGAGGACGGTCACGTTGAGGCCGTGCAGGTTATGGAAGCTGTGGGCGAATAGTTCGGCGGCCCGTTTGCTAGCGGGGTACGGTGCGAGGGGTTCGGTGGCGGCGTCCGTTTCTTGGAAGGGGACACGCTTGGCCTGCCCATAAACCGATGAGGTAGACGCCTGCACGAACACCTCAACATCGTGTTTGACGGCGGCTTCCATCAGATTAATGCTGCCGGTGGTGTTCACATCCATGTACAACCGCGCCCGCCCCACCGAATAGCGTACACCGGGCATTGCTGCCAGGTTCACCACCCGCCGAATATCGTGTTGTGCGAAAACGCCCGCCACCGCCGCGACATCGCGGATGTCTACCTGGGCGATGGGGGCATCTGGGGCGAGTGCGGTCAGTCGTTGGCGCTTCAGGGCGGGGTCGTAGTAATCATCGAAATTATCTACTATCACAATAGTGTCGCCCTGGGCCAAGAGTTGCCCAGCAACATGGCTACCGATAAAACCAGCCCCGCCAGTGATGAGTGTTGTCAAAGTGGGTTAACCCTCATACGGGAAAATATCTGGTGCTATGGTAGCACCCCGCATGAGGGGCGTAAATGGGATGGCGCTACACACCCAAGAAGTCGTCTAGGCCGCCGAGATATTCTTCCAGGGTTGTAACGGGCATATCCCCCATATGGGCAATACGGAAGGTCTGCCCTTTGATCTTGCCATAACCCTTATCAATGGCAAACCCACGTTCGCCCATAAAATCCGCCATCGCATTGACATCAACTTCACGAGTATTGGCAACACAGGTAATCGTCGGGGAACGGTACCCCTCTGGCGCGAAGTAACCAAAACCGCGTTCGGCTACCCATTGATGGGCGATAGAGCGCATTTGCAGGTGACGCGCCCACCGGTTATCCATGCCTTCTTCCAACACATCCGTTAGCTGTTGGTCGGCAGCGTACATTAAGCTAATGGGGGGCGTGGAAGCGGTATTGTTCTTCGCCATGTATTTTTCCCAGCTGAGGAAATCGAAGTAATAGCCCCGGTTTTCGATCTGTTTGGCGCGGTCTAGCACGCGGTCGCTAACAGAAGCGAAGGCGATCCCCGGTGGCAACGCGAACGCTTTTTGTCCGCTAGTTAGCAACAGGTCGATGTGCCAGGCATCCGCCCGGATTTCTGCACCAAGCAACCCGGAGACGCTATCGACCAAAAATAGCGTATCCGGCGCGTTATCGTGGATGATCTGGCCGATAGCTTTGATCGGGTTCACGACGCCGGTACTGGTTTCGTTATGGACAACGCACACCGCGTCATATTCAGTTTGGGCTAGCGCCTGCTCGACCATTTCGGCGGTATGGTTCTGGCCCCAGTCTACCTCAATAACATCGATCTGCTTGCCGTTCGCCTCGCTGATCTTGGCCCAGCGTTCGCTGAAAGCCCCTCCGACAAGATGCAAAGCCTTTTTATCGTCGCGAATAGCGTTGCGAGAAGCGCCTTCCCATAGCCCTGTGCCGCTGGAGCCACTGACGTAAACGCGGTTCTCGGTGAAAAATACTTGCTTGAGTTTGTCTTGCAGGCTGGCAAACAACTCGGCAAAGTCCGATGAGCGATGCCCGATCATCCATTTTGCCTGAGCTTGTAAGATTTCTGGGCGAACTTCTACCGGGCCGGGTAAAAATAAGCGCGTGTGGTCTTGCTGGGTCATAAACTAACGTCTCCTCGTGTTATAGCCCCCAAGCAGGGGAAATGTGATCCAGCTTAATGATACCCTGCTTTTGAGGTTCTAACAGGGGATAGCTGCAAACCGTCCGGGCAATTGCACCAAATACATGCACGCCGTTGTACAAAACCCGACAATCTGACGTAGCGGACGGGCGCTGTGCGCTCCCGCCCCGCGTATAGCCCTTCACCGACACTCACGCTAACGTCCCCTACCCCCCAAATGCTATCATATGCCTAATTTGACATACTCCCCACGGATAAATCCGGGGGATTCTTGACCTCAAGCAAGGTTGCCCGATTATGCCGAAGCGTTCCCAGGTCTTACAACCTCTAAGTCGTGGGTTGATGCCCCAACCCGCTTTTGAT
>DAOTUA010000285.1:0-8081 GCA_034437355.1 Anaerolineae bacterium
TCGCGGGGAGAGGAGGACTTCTCATCGCGTGATTTAGCCCCTCTCCCAGTGCCAAAGGCACGTTTGGGAGAGGGGTTGGGGTGAGGGCTGAGTAGTTACGTTTTTTTGCGTAAATATCAACAGAACCTAGCGCTGTGGGTAGTGTGTGTTTCTAGTCGCCTCTATCGTGGGACCTTCCCGGTAAAAAACTGGTTGAGCGTATCGCCAACGTTGGCGTTATTCAAGTAGGTGATGTGTTCACCCTCAAACGGGATCGGCTCCATATCGAAGTGATTGACCAGCGCGTTATCCTCAACCGTATTCGGGACGGCCAGCAGTTCTAGCAGCGACGATGTGACCGGCGGGCTAGCTAGCAACGCTTCCATGACGCCCACAGCCGGGCGTAACAACCATACCGGCGCACCGAACATCAGCCGTTTTTCGTTCATGGCCTGCATCACACGTTTTTCGATCTCGCCCAGCGAAAGCACTTCCGGCCCACCCAGCACCAGTTCTTTGCCGATGGTACTATCATCTTGCAGGCAACGGATAGTTGCTTCTGCCACATCGTACACACTCACCGGTTGGAAGGTCGGCTCACCGTTGGCCACCAACGGGAACACCAGCGGCGTGAGTTTGACCAGCCGCGCAAATGAGTTAAAAAACTCATCTTCTGGCCCGAAGATAGCCGACGGGCGCAGCGCGGTCCAGTCCAGTTCGGAAGAAGCGACATACTCCTGGGCCTTGCCCTTGCTCTTGAGGAAGCGATACGGCAGGGCGCTATCGGCCCCGTTTTGGCTGATATTGATAAAACGACGCACTCCGGCGGCCTGGGCCGCATCGACCACGTTTATTGTCCCCTGGAAGTTGATCTCCTCGTAGGTGGCTGCGCCCTTTTCGATGGCGATAGCGACTGTATGGATCACGGCATCGACGCCGTCCATGATCGCTTCCATGCGGGCGCGGTCGGTGACATCCCCCGTGACCAACTCCATCCGATCCAGCACGTCTGCTAGCCGCAGCTTGGCCTTTTCTATATTGCGGACCTGCCCGCGCACGGTGTAATCGTGTGCCAGTAGTTTTTCTACGATGTGATTGCCGACAAAGCCATTTGCGCCGGTCACAAGTACAGTTGTCATCTTGTTTGGTTGCCCTCCGTGATGGTGATAGGGGTAATTGACAGGTAATTTTCAGGTTGCCCGTAGACGGGTAACCGGGTTGCTGCCTGTGCGGGATTATATAGCCCAACAATGAGCGTCAAATTAACAGGGGGCAGATCGGGTGGGATGAGCAGCGCGTGACGGTCCGTGATCGGGTCGCCAACCTGCCAGCTCGTTGTCGGGCGTGACCAGCCCACCGGGGCCGCATCCCTGGCGCTGATCAACTGGCCGGTATCAGCATCTAGCAGTTGGACGAACACGCGCAAATCCGCAGTGAGCGGCGCGTCGGTCGTCCACTGCAACCGAACCGGCAGCACCGCGCCCGGCGTGAGGGTCGTCTGCCCTAGTGCGATCTCTTGTAGCCGGATGTGATCGCCAAAACGGAGGGCGGGCTGTTGGACCTGTGCGAATGTTTCCGGCGGGGTGGCGTAATGTATCAGCCGTACATCGCCGTACCAGGTGCTATCGATCTCGTGGGTGTGGGTATCGAGCGTGGTTTCTACGATACGGCGCGGGTCACGTTCGGCATCGCCCCACAACACCAGATACAGTCGATCCCAATCGGCGATAGCTGCCAGTGTATCCGCCCGGATGTCGTCGTCGGTGCTGTTGATCGCGGCGGGGATGCTCAGCACGGTTGTACCGGGTGGCGCATAATACGAAAACACGTCGATCTGACCGGGGGCGTTCAGGATAACCGCCGCCTGCGGTTGCCCGGCAACCTGCGCGGCGATCTCGCGGTAGTCGTTACGAGCGTAGGCCGGGGTATACAACGGGGGCACGGCCTGGAGCAGCGTCCATGCTAGCCCGGCCAACGCCGCGCCCATCGTCAAGCGGGTGAGTAGCCGACGGCGGCTGGTCTTACCGCCGGTGGTGCGTAAGCGGCGGGCGTCTGTCGCCCGGAGTGTTTCATCGTCGCCACGGCCCGTCATCATCCGCAAGTCGGCAAAGTAGAACAACACCGCCGCCCCCTGCCCGGTTGCCAGCGCAAAACCAATGGCGGACGGCAACAGGAATTTAATATTCCCCTCTCGGTATAACCCGGCCCCCAAAAAGATAGCGGTGGGAACCAAGAAAAACACCAACGGAGCCAGCCCGCGCCAGCGATGATCTGCGCCGTGTGTGTGCAGCCCGAAAAGCACCAGGATCAACGCGACCGCGATCCAACTGCTATCGACCTCCGGCGCGGTCACGCCGACCAGGAACCAGTTTAAGAGCGTGCTAGCCCCCGCCATCACCCCGGCCGACGCATCCCCGGTATTGGGCCAGGTGGTCACCTGCCGTAACGCCGTCGGCAGGATGGGGGCGAACAACGCCAACCCGATCACATTAGCGACGGTGTAACGCCATAGTCCGCGCCACAGCCCCGGCCATCCGTGCCGGGCAGCCAACCCCGCCAACCACACCAGCGCGATCCCAAGCTGTGCCAGCATCACCAACGGGAAAGCGTACTGTGTCCATAGTCCCAGCGCATTGACCAGCCCCAACACCGCACCCCGGCGGTAGGTCGGGCGGTTGAAGAAGCCGGCTAACGCCCATAAGCTCATCACACCCCACAGCCCCAAGGCGGCATACATTCGCAATTCCTGGCTGTAGGTGATGTGAAACGTATTCAGCGCCACTATCCACGCGCCGACCAACCCGACGATCACGCCGGCCCCGGCGCGGGCCGGGTGCAGCCGTCGCCCGGTGCCATAGGTGAAGGCCACCGTTAACACCCCTGCCAATACAGACAAGTACCGCATCCCAAACTCGGTATTACCAGCCCCCCAGCGCCACACACGCAAGGCCCAATAGTACAGGGGCGGGTGAATATCGGCGGCGGCATGGGTCGCGATCTCGTAAAACGAACGGGTCGCCTGGGCGTAGCTGCTCCCTTCATCATTCCAGAAGGACTGTACGCCGAGTTGCTGGACACGCAGCCCGAACGTCACCAGCAGCAGTGCAATTAAGATGGGCATCAGGGATTGTCGGAAGCGGAACATGGCATCGCCTGGATTACGGGTTGTCGGGGCCTATTGTACCCTGATTTACAGCCTCCCCGCGATGTAAAAACTCAACTTTGCAAAAGTCCTGTAACCGACGGATTTATCCCTCGCCGGGCGGCTAAAAATAGGGTAGCTTTAGAGAAAAGGTAGCTGCCCAAGGGCTTCGCCCCCGAACCCTACAATCTTTCACAAAAAATCATCTAAACGTTCATCTTGAATGACAAAATATGACAAATTTTGTAACGACTCAGCCCTCACCCCAAACCCCTTTCCTAAATGTGCCTTTGGCACTGGGGGAGAGGCTAAATCACGCGATGCGAATCCTGCAAAGCGGTGGGAGAAGGACCGCGGGTGAGGGCCAAACGCTACGCACTGGCGTTAACTTGATGCCTATGGGATGGGTGGGGGATTCAAGCAGGCTACCTGAGTCGTTACGAGAAAAGATGCTTAAAGAGGTATGACCATGTTTGGAGAGGCGACGATCTCCTGGCAGACAGCTTTTCTGGTATATTTGTCGGTGTGCTGTATCATGCCAGTGTTCATCTTAACGGTGGGGGCGGTGATCGCGTTCCGGCGGGGGAGCAGTTTTATCAGCGGTATGATCGACCCGGATGTCGACCGGATGCAGACCAGCTACGACGTGTTGCGCGAAAAATATCCAGACAAAAGCGCCGATGACCTGGTGCAAATTATCATCCGGCGGCAGGCGTTACGGTGTGGTGTGGTGGGTGCTATCACCGGGTTGGGTGGCTTTGTGACGTTGCCTATCGCCATCCCAATAGACATCGTGGTAAGCTACCGCATACAGGGCGCGATGGTGAACTTCATTGCACGGGCCTACGATTATGACCCCAAAATCTTACAGGAAGAACAAGCGGTGGCATCGCTGGTGATGTTCGGCAACCAACGCCTGACCACAAGCGGGATGCGTGCGGCAACAAACCTGGCGCTAGATATAGGCGGCAAAACACTTTCCAAGATAATCCCGTTCATCGGCGCGATTATTGGCTTTGTGTTGAATGCCGCCACTACCCAGGCGACCGGGCATGTAGCCGCCGCGCTCTATAGCGGGCGGGCGATGAAACCATCGCGCTGGTTGTGGTGGCGGCGTCCCCCGGCAGATGACACCCCCACGGAAACAGAACAGGCTTGAGTTTGCCATCAGGGGAAAACCAACGAAATCATAGCTCCATCGGGGTCGTTACATTATACTTATGCGACATCAATAACCACAGAACAGAGGAAGTTATGTTTGATCTCACTGAGCGCGTTGCCGTTGTCACCGGGGGGACCGGGGCGTTAGGCGGCGCGATGTGCCGAACATTAGCCGAGGCCGGCGCTACCGTCGTAATTATAGCCCGCACCGAAGCCGATACGCGCCAGCTTGCCGAGGATATTAACGCGAACGGCGGGCGGGCGGTCGGCATGGGGGCCGATGTGCTACAGCCCGACACACTCCAGGCGGCTGCCGATCATATCCGGGCGACGTATGGGCGCGTTGATGTGCTGGTTAATGGCGCGGGTGGCAATCACCCGGAGGCCACCGCCACCCCCGGCGACCGAACGTTCTTCGACCTGCCACCGGAGGCGCTGCGATGGGTGATCGACTTGAACCTGACGGGCACGATCTTACCGTCGCAAATCTTCGGCGCGTTCATGGCGTCCCAGGGGCACGGGGCCATCATCAATATCAGTTCGATGGCCTCCATGCAGCCGCTAACGCGGGTGGTGGCGTATGGGGCCGCTAAAGCCGCCGTGAATAACTTGACCCGCTGGCTAGCCGTCTACATGGCGACCGAGCATAACCCGGCGATCCGCGTCAATGCGATTGCGCCGGGGTTCTTCTTGGGCGAGCAGAACCGATTCCTGTTAAAAAAACCGGACGACACCCTCACCGACCGAGGCCAGCAGATCATCGACCATACGCCGATGGGCCGCTTTGGGGACCCCACCGACTTAAACGGCACGCTCTTATGGCTGGCGAGCGATGCTAGCCGTTTTGTGACCGGGGTTGTCGTCCCGGTAGATGGCGGGTTTAGCGCCTATGGTGGGGTGTAGCTCATGCCGATTTACGCCCAGGCGACCGCCCCGGCAGGCCAGGTCTTACCCGAGGCAACCATCCGTGCAACGCTAACCGAGGCGCTTAGCGGGCGCTTCGATGGGGCGCGGGTGTTGGCCCTCATCCCCGATCATACCCGGTCGATCCCGCTGCCGATGCTGTTTCGGATGTTGGCGGATATTCTCGGTACAACCGCCCAACTTGATTTTATGGTGGCACTTGGCACCCACCCGCCCCTGAGTGAAGCGGCGCTGAATCGGTTGGTCGGCATTACCTCGCAGCAACGCGCCACCACTTACGGGCATATCCGTATCTTGAACCATAATTGGGGGGACCCCGACACGCTGGTACAGATCGGCACGCTCGATAAAGCACAAATTCAAGCTATCGCCGGGGACCTGTGGCATCCGTCGTTAGGCGATGATACGCCGATCCGCATTAATCGCCACATCTACGACTACGATCACATTCTAATCGTCGGGCCGACCTTCCCGCATGAGGTGGTCGGGTTTAGTGGTGGGGCCAAGTATCTGTTCCCCGGCATTAGCGGGCCAGAGATGATCAACACCACCCACTGGCTAGGCGCACTCGCAACGATCTTAGACACCATCGGCACGAAAAATACACCCGTCCGCGCTATGATCCATGCCGCCGCCGAACACGTCCCCACGCCGATCACGCTCTTTAGCATGGTGGTGACGGGCGCTGACCTTGCCGGGGTGTTCGTAGGCGATCATATCAGCGCGTGGGAACAAGCAGCGGACCTATCCTCACAGCGTCACATCCGATGGGTTGATGCGCCTTTCCAACGGGTGCTATCGACCGCCCCGCCGATGTACGACGAACTCTGGACGGCAGCCAAAGCGATGTACAAGCTAGAACCCGCCATCGCCGACGGTGGCGAGGTGATCGTCTATGCGCCGGGCCTGGATGTGGTGAGCCATGTTCACGGGGCGCATATCTTCGAGGCCGGTTATCATGTTCGTGATTTTTACCTCAAGCAGTGGGATCGTTATGGGCATTTGCCGTTGGGAGTGTTGGCGCACGGTACCCACTTACGCGGCAGTGGCACCTACGAGAACGGCATCGAACGCGCCCGGATCGCCGTCACGTTGGCGACGGGCATCAGCCGGGCAGACTGTGATCGGTTATCGCTTGGCTACCACGACCCGAATACAATTAACCCCACGGACTGGCAAGGCCGCCAAGATGAGGGCGTGCTATATGTGCCTAAAGCCGGCGAAATTCTGTATCGGGTACGCTCATCATGACGGTGCTTGTGATCGATGCCGGCAGTTCATCCGTGCGGGTACTGCTTACCGATCAGGCCGGGAAACCGCTTCCGGGCGGGGTAGCGCGGCGCGATCATCAGTTTGACGCCCACGCCACCGCCGACGCCATCCACCTACGCGAGTTAACCGAGGCTTGCATTGATGATGCGCTCAAGCACCCACAGGCCCACACGATCACCGCCGTGGGGATGGCGGTTTTCGTCGGGAACTTGCTTGGCGTCGATGACAACGGCACACCGCACACCCGCCTATTGACCTATGCCGATACGCGCAGCCACCCGGACGCCGCCGCACTCCGTGACGAATACGACTTAGCCACTGTCCACCAACGGACCGGTTGCCGCATCCATGCCGCCTATCATCCCGCCAAGTTACGCTGGTTACACCGTACCCAGTCGCAAACCGTCGCCCGTGTCCGTCAATGGACCGATTTTGCCACGTACTGTTATCGTGTCTGGTTTGGGCGGGCGGTGCCGTGTAGCTATTCAGTGGCGGCGTGGTCCGGGCTATTCGACCGTCACGCGCTAGTATGGGACACGGCCTGGCTAGCGGCGCTTGGTCTGTCGGTGGATGACCTGCCGCCGCTAGCGGACTTCGACGCGAGCCAAACGGGGTTGGCCCCGGCCTATGCCGACCGCTGGCCCGCCGTGCGGGGTATCCCGTTTTACCTGGCCGTGGGGGATGGCGCGGCGGCCAATATCGGGTCTGGTGGAACGGATACCACCCGCCCGGTGCTGACGGTCGGCACGACCGCCGCGCTGCGGGTCGTCACGGAACACCCCGGCCTCACCCCGACCGGGCTATGGGCCTATCGCGTCGATGCAAGGCGGCACCTGGTCGGTGGGGCGACCAGCGAAGGCGGTAATATCTTCGCATGGGCCAGGCACACGCTACGCCTGAACACCGCCGCGATTGACCGCGAGTTGATCCAGCGTGTGCCCGGTAGCCATCAACTCACGGCGCTGCCGTTATTGGCAGGCGAGCGTAGCCCCGGTTATATCGCAGAAGCGACCGGAACCCTGCACGGCTTACAACTCACCACCTCCGGCTTAGATATATTGCACGCGCTATTAGAAGGGGTGGCGCTACGTTTACGTTTAGTCTATGACCTGATGAATCGCCCCGGCGAGATCGTGCTGGCAGGCGGTGGCGCACTTTCCGCTAGCCCGGCCTGGGCGCAGATCATAGCCGATGCGCTGCGGGTGCCGTTGCATCTAGTCGATGCCCCCGAAGCCACCGGGCGCGGGGTGGCGCTACTGGTAACGGGCCAGTCAGCCGCGCCGCCCATCGCACGGACGATTGCCCCGCGCCCACAATATGCCGACCACATGCACGATCTGCTTGACCGACATCGTCAGTTCTATAGATCGTTGTGGGGGGAGTAAGCCCATCGAGCAGTTACTAAAAACTGTAACGACTCAGGTAGAGATTAGGATACCGTGGGGTCTCACCCCACACTCCACCACTTTTTCTGGAAAAAGTGTAACGACTCAGCCCTCACCCCAACCCCTCTCCCAAACGTGCCTTTGGCACTGGGAGAGGGGCTAAATCACGCGATGAGAAGTCCCCCTCTCCCCGCGAAGCTGTGGGAGAGGGGGATTTA
>DAOTUA010000286.1:0-6080 GCA_034437355.1 Anaerolineae bacterium
CGCATCTACGGGGCACGTTAGCTTGTTCCCTGGTTATGTAGACAGGGGATATTTCACTTCAGGGGCGGATGAGTTGTTTTCGTGCTTGTTAAAGAGAATCGCTTTATGGTCTATCAAGTCGTTGTTGTAGGGGGGTCCCGTTGGTGTCGGCGGGAGGGCACAGCGATCCTCCCCTACGTCGGTTTTGGGTTTTGGGATTCTCGCGGATAGTTGGTGCATTTGGCCTGCTCGTGCGGAGAGTGCATTTGTCAACAATCTGAAATGCACCCATGTAGACAGCCCCGCTTGACGTTGGTAGAATACTTTGCGACGCTTATCACAAATGCCTCATGTTCGGCTAAATCTCAATTTGACGATCACATAAAGAATATGCTAATCTGTATTCAAGAAATGGCCTGGCTAACACCACCGTTTTAGATACACTCGGAGACTATAATTTTATGGCTTTACAGGCATTTGCACCCATCGCAGCTATCCTGATCATCTCGGTTGCGGTATGTACGATTATCATCTTTTTGTCTCGTTTACTCGGGCCAAACCGACCCACACAGCGTAAGGTCGCCCCTTACGAAAGCGGCATGAAACCCATCGGCCCCGGTACGCGGCAGGTCCCGGTAAAATTCTACTTGGTCGCGGTGCTGTTCATTCTGTTCGATATTGAAGTGATCTTCTTCCTGCCGTGGGCGGTGAGTATGCGCGGCCTCGGTTGGTACGGGCTGGCAGCAATGGGCGTCTTTACGTTTATCCTGGCTGTCGGCTTCATTTATGAGTGGAAAAAAGGAGCTTTGGAATGGGAATAATGGAACAACCCAAGCCCGGCGTCACAGCAAGCCAGAAGCTCGGCAACCTGGGAGTCGTCACCACCTCGCTAGATGCGGCAGTGAACTGGGCACGGACCGGGGCGCTATGGCCATTGCTATTCGGCCTGGCCTGTTGCGCTATCGAAATGATGTCTACCCAGGCTGGGAACTATGACTTATCTCGCTTTGGGATGGAACTTAACCGCGCCAGCCCCCGCCAGAGCGATCTGCTAATCGTCGCCGGGCGTGTGACGCGAAAAATGGCCCCCGTCGTGCGCCAGCTATACGACCAAATGGCAGACCCCAAATGGGTTATCAGCATGGGCGACTGCGCTTCTTGCGGTGGTGTCTACAATAACTATGCCGTCGTGCAGGGCGTCGATGAGATCATCCCGGTCGATGTCTACGTCGCCGGTTGCCCCCCCCGCCCCGAACAACTCATGCACGGCATCCTCACACTGCACGAAAAGATCAAAAACGATAAGTGGAACAACTGGGCCTAAACCCACATCACCCGACAGACGACACACGAAGGTTAGGACAACAACCGTATGGCTATCAAAATACCGCCCAAACAAGACCCCGCCGTCGCGGTCCGTGAAAAGTTCGGAGATGTGTTGTTACACGTCAAAGACTTTGCCGGAGAAACCACGCTGACCGTCCAGGCCGAGCAAGTGGTGGATGTGCTGCGCTTCCTCAAAGAAGCGCCGGGGCTGGTGTATAACTTCTTGTCGGACATCACCGCCGTTGATTACTACCCATCGGACTACGGCCCCGCTTACGATGGCGCGGCTAAAGCCTTCCGCCCAGAACGTTTCGCTGTCAGCTATCATATCTACTCCATGCTCTATAACCGTCGGCTGCGCGTCAAAGCCTTTGTCTTAGAAGAAGAACCCACCCTGCCCACAAGCACCGTGCTATGGCTCAATGCGGATTGGCTGGAGCGTGAAATCATAGATATGATGGGCATCACCTTTACCAACCACCCGGACCCGCGCCGCTTGCTCATGCCGGATGACTGGCACGGGCATCCGCACCGCCGCGACTATCCGCTAGGGTACGAAACACCGATGTTCTCATTCAATGTGGATGAGATACGCAAGGGCAAACCATTTGCCGAGGAATAAAGGCCGTGCGTGACTGTCACGTAGCGCCACCGCACGAGATTGTATGAGATGGGTTGAAAGGGAATAGAATGGTTGCGATGACTCCTGAGCAACAACAACAGGTCGAACAGTGGCGGGGCGATGTTAATCAGCTACGCGGCTTGGTGACCGAACGCGCTATCACCGGCGAAACGATGCTGCTGAACATGGGGCCGCATCATCCCAGCACACACGGCGTATTACGCCTATTACTAGAACTGGACGGCGAGCAGATCGTCACCTGCCTACCAGATATCGGCTTTCTGCACACCGGCATCGAGAAAAACATCGAGGATAAAACCTATGAAAAGGGCGTTACCCTCACCGACCGCATGGATTACCTTTCGCCGTTTTCTAATAACGTCGCCTTCTGCATGGCGATAGAAAAACTCGGTGAGATCGACGTGCCACCCCGTGCCCAGGCGCTACGGGTGCTTTGGATGGAACTCTGGCGCGTAGCTAGCCATTGTGTTTGGCTTGGCACACACGCGCTAGATATGGGCGCGATGAGCGTGTTCTTGTACGCCTTCCGCGAGCGCGAGAAAGTGCTGGAAATGTACGAGATGGTCAGCGGGCAGCGCATGATGGGCAGCTATGCCCGTCCGGGCGGGCTATGGCGGGATGTCACGCCGGCGTTTTTGCAGGCGGCCCGCGAGTTTATCCCCTATATGCACAGCAAAATTGACGACTACGAGCGCCTGCTAACCGGGAACCCGATCTGGGTGGACCGCACGCACGGCATCGGCGTGATCGAACCGGAGGACGCGCTCCAAATGGGCCTGACCGGGGCCGCGCTCCGGGCGAGTGGTGTCAACTACGACATCCGTAAAGCCATGCCCTACTGCGGCTACGAACAGTACGAGTTCGATGTGCCGCTTGGCGAACACGGCGACGTGTTCGACCGTTACATTATCCGCATGGAAGAAATGCGCCAGTCGTTGCGCATTATCGATCAGGTGCTAGACACACTCCCCGATGGCCCTGTCCGCACAGAGAATCGCAAGTTCGCCCCGCCGCCGCGCAGCGAGCTGGGCCAGAGCATGGAAGCCGTCATCCATCACTTTAAACTGTGGACCGAAGGCTTCTCTTTACCGGATGAAGAAGTTTTCGTCGCGCTAGAATCACCACGCGGCGAGATTAGCTGCTACCTGCACGGGACGGGCGGCAATAAACCGCGCCGCGTTCACTTCAAGACGCCCTCCTTTATCAGTATCCAGGCGCTCAAGCATGTGTCGCCGGGGCACATGATAGCCGACCTGGTTGGGATCATCGGTAGCCTGGACTTTGTGCTGGGTGATAGTGACCGTTAACGCGAAGAAAGAGCGATAGATGCAAAACGCACTCTTAGAGAACTATAAAGAACAGATCGACCATCACCTGGCCAAATACCCAGCCGATCAAAAACGGTCTGCCGTGATGCCGCTGCTATACATCGCACAAGATCATTATGGCTATGTCAACCAGGACGGCATCGAAGACGTGGCCGAAATCTTGGATATGGACCCAACACAAGTCAAGTCGATTGCCGGCTTCTACACCATGTACCGCGAAAAACCCAAGGGCAATATCTGGCTGCACGTCTGTACCGACCTGCCCTGCGCCCTACGCGGGGCCGATACGTTTTACCATGACTTACTCGCAGAACTCGATATTGAGGACGGCGGCACCACCGACGACGGCCTGTTCACTGCCGAGCATGTCATGTGCTTGGGGTCCTGCGATACCGCGCCCATGCTCCAAGCAAATTTCCGCTTCCACGAAAAACTCGACATGAACATCATGCGAGAGCTAATCGCCAAGTGGCGCGACGATGTAAACGCCGCCCTCCGCCCCACCCAAGCGGGCGAGGAAGTCGGCATCAAAGAGGCCAACTGAGTTGGGGTTAACAAGTTAAAGCAAACGGTCAAAGGCGCATCGGCCCGCAAACGCTGTGGGCGGATCGCTTAGCCGGGCAAAATGGCGGACCCTGCCAACTGTGACAGATACCGCAGCAATTTATTGTAAGCCGCGAGAGTGGAGAGACAACCAAACACATGAACATTTTGTTACGCGAATTAGATACCCCAGATATTCACAAATTCGATGTCTACCAAGCTAACGGCGGTTGGGACGGCTTGAAACAAGCCCTCAGCATGGAACCAGCAGCCGTAATCGACCAGATCAAAGCATCTAACCTGCGCGGGCGTGGCGGGGCCGGCTTCCCAACCGGCCTCAAATGGAGCTTTATCCCCCAGAGTGAGCCGATCAAGTATTTCGTCATCAATGCCGACGAAAGCGAACCGGGCACCTTCAAAGATCGTCAGATCATGGAAAACAACCCCTATCAGTTGATCGAAGGGGCACTGATCGGGGCCTATGCGATCCAGGCGAAGGCCGTTTACATCTACCTGCGTGGCGAATACTGGGAAATAGCGATGCAGCTTGACCGTTGTATCGAGCAGATGCGCCAGCACAACCTCGCCGGGGAAAATATCCTCGGCAGCGGCTACGACTGCGAAATTTATACCCACTTGGGGGCCGGGGCCTATATCTGCGGGGAGGAAAGCGCCCTGCTCAACAGCTTGGAAGGGCTACTGGGCCAGCCCCGTGTCCGCCCTCCCTTCCCCGCCAACAAAGGCGGTGGCCTCTACAAAGAACCGACGGTCGTTAACAACGTCGAAACCATCGCAAATGTCCCCTGGATCATGGTTCACGGCTCAGATGCCTTCAAAGACGTTGGCACCGAACGCTCATCCGGCACGAAAATTTTCTGCTTGAGTGGGGACATCGCCAACCCTGGCAACTACGAGCTACCGCTGGGGACAACCGTCCGCGAACTACTCTTCGAGCATGGCGGCGGCCCCCGCCACGCCGACGACGGGCGCACCTTCAAAGCACTTCTGCCGTCTGGGGCTTCCGGCCCGATCATCCCGCTGACCGATGAAGTGCTGGATACCCCCATGACTTACGAAGCCTTCGCGGACCTGGGCACGGTGTTGGGGTCGGCCTCGTTCATCCTGATGGATGATACCCGCGATATTGTGTGGGCCGCCTCTAAGATGGCCAAATTCTTCCACCACGAAAGCTGCGGCAAGTGTACCCCGTGCCGTGAGGGGACCTACTGGATCGATAAGGTGATGGATCGTCTGCTGGCTGGCCGTGCCACCGTGAAAGACATCGACACCCTGAACGATGTTGCCGGGAACATGCAAGGGATGACCTTATGCGCCCTGGGCGACTTTGCCGCAAACCCGATTATCGCTACAATTGACTTGTTCCGTGATGAATTTACGGCCTATGCCGAACAGCACGACCTCCAAACCGCAGACGGCGACCCCTCCGTGATGGAAGCACCATCCGATGGCAAACGCCGCGCCGAAGCCGCCGGGGACTAACCGCTACCAATGACCGAAACCGCCCGCTTATCCCTCGACCAAACCGAGCAACAGCTACGGCAAGGCTATTCGCTTACCTTTGGGGAGTGGGTGCGGGTGCGGTTTTTTGGGGTAGATGTCTATCAACATGCCGCCGGTCAATTCCGTAACCTGACGATTGCCATCCGACGCTACCCGGAAGCCCCCGCTAACTATATCTTACGCGGGGAACTGTACCTCAAAGCGCACATGCACTCCGAAGCCGCCGCCGATTTCCAACGCGCACTAGACCTTGCCAGCGCCGATTACGCCGCGTCCGCCTGGGGGCTGCTACCCCAGGCCCTACAGGACCGCGCCTTACACGGCCTGGCAGAAACGGAGCCTTACCGGTGAACTACGAACTAGACTGGCTAGACGACGAGAAAACCATCTATTGGGTTAAATATATGATCACGCTCACCTGGCACGATGTACTCGAATCTACCAATAAGGTTGAAGAAGTGTTCGCATCGGTCGAACATCCGGTGTACTTCATCGTAGATCTCCGCGAGCTGAACCACCTGCCGCTACAAGGCAATATCATGACCATGAAAGAACTGTTCAGCCGCACGCCAGCCCCCAACCTAAAGCTATTGTTCATCCTGGGCATGAACGCGCCCATCGTCAAAGGGGCGGTGGATATATTCATGAAATCCTACATGAGCAATTGGCTCAAGCAACGCATCCAATTTACGGATACCATGGAAGAAACCATCGCTATCATCACCACCGACAAGGAACAA
>DAOTUA010000287.1:0-16696 GCA_034437355.1 Anaerolineae bacterium
TCGAAATGCCGCTGAACAACGGCGCACGCGAGCCGGTGGTGTATATGATCCTGGATTTGCCGGCATAGCCGGACGGTTGTCTCGCCCAAACCTAAAGGCGATTGTGCTGCCGGAATACCTCGGTCGGTAGCACGCTTTATCAAAATTGTTACAATGGGATAGAGCGTAGGGGGGCATATCCAATTCTGTTTCGTGTTCTATGAAATGAGATCGTTATGAACCTTCGTTTGATTCATCGGCACGGCGAGGCGGTGCAGGTGACATACAAAGATCGCTTGCTGTTCACGTATGAATACGATCATCACACCTATCACACCACCGAATTTTGGCGGCCTTACTTTCACCCGGTGAACACACTGGCGGGGGATACGGTTACGCTCTTACGCCCGCACGAT
Organism: Anaerolineae bacterium; assembly: GCA_034437355.1. GTDB lineage: Bacteria > Chloroflexota > Anaerolineae > Aggregatilineales > Phototrophicaceae > DAOTTY01. Next base: position 396 of record DAOTUA010000287.1, read on the forward strand.
CACCCGTATCATCGCGGGGTTTCGGTTGTGTTGAGTGTGATCAATGAGCAAAATTTCTGGGGTGGGCCGACGTATGATGTGGGTGGCGAACGGTCGGTCCAGTCGGATAATATCGGGCAGGTGAAACACATCCAATGGGATGAAATGGCGCATACGGTTCATCCGTCGGAATACGGCGACGAGGACACCAGCGCCCCACCGGAAACGATCACGATGAAGCAGCGGTTACACTGGCAAACGACCCAGGGCCACACGCTATTACGGGAAAACCGCCGGCTTGCACTAGAGGCCATCCACGAAAACACCGGGTATTGGAGTTTGCGTATTGCGTGTGAGTTGATAAACGTCAGTGGGGGGGCGTTGACCATCGTCGCCCCACACCGCGATGGCGCACATCGGCCCAGTTACGCCGGGTTGTTCTGGCGGGGGGCGCGTAGCCTGGAGCGCGGGCGGGTGTTTACATCGGCTGGTGATATGGGTAGGGATGTCATGGGGGCACCGGCGGAGTGGTGCGCACATACGGGGATGCACGACAGCAACTTGCATGTTTCTACAGTGGTTATTCAACATAACCCCGATAACCCGCGCTACCCGACGCCCTGGTTTAGCCACAATGATGAGTACGCCGGGCTAGGGACGGGTTTATGCTATCACGAGCCGTTTATCTTACCCGCAAATGAAATGTTAAGCCTGGAGTACCGGTTAATGGTCGCTAATGGGGAATGGACGCACACGCCGATTGCGTCCGTTTTGAACCATATGCGGTTTGACTAGGGTGTGTTTCAATATTTTACGCCGGATATGAAATGGCAGTTTTTTTTCGTAACTGCTCAGGGGTTTGACCCCCGATAATAACGGGTTGGGGAGTATAGCAAACGATAACAGCGAGGGGCTTATGACGTTTAGATTTCGGCTTATCCGTCCGGATGACATCGGGCAATTGCACCGTTGGCGCAATTTGCCGCATGTTGCGCGGTGGTGGGAGCCATCCCACCCTAGTTATGATGAGGCGGCCCATGAATACGGGTTATACATGCGGCCCGATTATGGCGTGACGGCGTATATGATTGTGGAGGCGGAGGTGGACATCGGCTATATCCAGAAGTGGCGGGTCGCCAGTTTCCCGGATTATCAATCTTATGTTACGTTAGAGGCGACAGCGTTGGGGGTGGATATTTTCATCGGCCCACCGGATAAACTGCACCGGGGAATCGGGACGGTGGCGCTGCGTGCGTTCGTAGCGGCGCATGTTTTTGATGATCCGGCGGTCTCGGCCTGTATTATCGACCCGCTGCCGGATAACCACGCCGCGATCCGCGCTTACGCGAAGGTCGGCTTTCGGCATCTGCGCACGTTCACCCACGATGGCGTGGGGGTTTACTTGATGCGACTGCCCCGGCCCGGCTTGGGCGCTTCGGGTTAGGCCCAGCTTGCCAATTTTGCTTCGGCGGCGGCGGCGGACGGCACAAAGTAGATGTCGCCGTCGGGCGTGGTGAGGGGGGTGCCGACGCTGACACCGATTTTGACGAGGGCGGGCTGTGGGACGCCGGTTACGACGACTTGGCCGCTTAGCGGGTCGGTATAGCGTTTGTTGAAGGTTCGTGCATGGGCGGCTAGCCCAGCCGGAAAGCGGTCGCGGTGCCCGGTGGAAAAGTCGATCCACACATGGACAGGGCCTTCGGCTTGGCTGATGGCAAATTGCGAAACGTGTACCACTGCGTGAAAGTCTTTCCAGGTCCAGTTATCACGGGCAGCGTAGCGCATCACACGCTGGGACGCATCGGTCCAGGCGTAATCAAATTGGATTCTCACGGAAGCTCCGAGAAAGGGTCGTTACCATGTTCAGGCATCCTAACATCAATTGGGGCAACTGCCAATTGGCATTAGATCGTTAAAACCGTCAAAAAGGATAAGCTGGCATGTCTAAAATCTATCAATGGGTGTATCCCCGCCGATTCAGTGAGGCGTCTCAAAACCGGATCGCGCTTTTGACGTATACAACGTTGGTATTGACGCTGGCGGTGTCTGTTGTGGGGAGTGTGGCGGCGGTTTTCGCTAGTGACGGGCCAACTTATGACCTGTTGCCGAATGTGATCATTGTCTTGTTGGAGTTGGCGGCCTTTGCGGTGTTACAGGCCGGGTATGTGCGCACCGCCGCCTGGTTGATGGTCAGTGTGCTGTGGTCCGGGTTGGTGGTGGTTTCTGTTTTGATCGGCGGGTTAAATGCGGCGACGATTTCGCTATTGTTGGTCACGGTGATGATCGCAGCGTTAACCACTGGCAATATGGGGAATGTGCTATTTACCGTTGCGACGGTCATCGTGATTACAGGGATGTATGTTGTCGAAACGTATATGGGGGGGATACCGATTTATCTGGGGCAGACAAACGAGAATATCTGGGTTAGTAGTATCGTGGCGGTAGCGGCGACCAGTATTTTTGTGAATATCGCCATGCAAGCCCTGATCCATGCCACGCAGTCTAGCGAACTACACCGCCAGCAATTACAGAAAACGCTGGACCAATTGCGAGATACAAGCGTATCTCGGGCGTATATTGACAGTATTTTGCAGTCGATGACCGATATGTTGATTGTGCTGGATGCGGATTTAAATATCGAAACAACGAACTTGGCCCTGCGTGAGCGCCTCGGATATGTGGATAGCGATTTACACGGGTGTGCGTTTCAAACGCTGTTATCGGAACAGGATTATCCGCTTCAAACACAGATTTTGAGCTTGTTTGACGAAACTCGCGACGGGCTTCAAACCACAGCATTTTATCGGCGTCAAGATGGGCAACCGGTACAGGTTTATATCACGGCAAACCGGATGTCGGGTGCTGCAACCGGTAATCGGATTGTGTGTGTGGCGCAAGATATGACCGACCGAATGCGAGCGGAGCAGGCGCTAGCACACGAACGCAATTTGCTGCGTACTCTGGTTGATAGTTTACCGGATTACATCCATGCTAAAGATATTGCGGGCCGCTATGTCTTGAGCAATCGCGCTCATATGGCGGTGGTAGGGGTCAAATCTCAAGATGAGATCATCGGCAAAACGTCGGAGGCGTTATTCGGGGCGGATGTAGCGGCGGCGTATGCCCGCGATGATGCGTATATCCGGGAAACGGGGGAACCGATTTTGGGGGTGGAGCGATGGGGCGTGAATGAACATGGGGATAAGGTGTGGATATACACCAATAAGGTGCCGTTACAAGATGCGGATGGCGAGATTACCGGGATTGTGGCGATTGCGACTGACATCACCCAGCGTAAACAGGACGAAGAACGGCTCCGGCAGAGCGAAGCCCGCAACCGGGCTTTGTTGGATGCGATGCCGGATATGATGTTCGTGTTAGATCGCGATGGGGTGTATATCGAAGCCAAGGCGAAACACGAGGATGATTTATCGGCTCCGTCGCCGGCGTTCATCGGTCAGCAATTAACCGCTATTCTCCCGGATGCGGCCAGCCAAGAATACATGCAGGCTATCCGACGATGTTTGGCAAGCGGGGCAACGCAGGCGTTAAATTACCAACTGGAAACAGTAGGCGGGGTCAATTATTTTGAGACGCGCATGGCCCGGCTTAACCCGGATGAGGTGATTAGTGTGGTCCGCAATATCACGGAGAAATACGAGGCGAATGAGGAGATCCGGCGGCGAGAGCAGATGTATCGGACGCTGGTTCAGAACTTGCCGGATACCGCCGTTTTGTTATACGACCACGATTTGCGGTTTTTGCTGGCTGAGGGCCGCCCGCTGGTAGAGTTGGGGTATCACCTGGCGGATATGGAGGGGCGCACACTTGAGGAAGTCGTGGGGAATGATATAGGCCGCTACGAGACAGCTTATCGGCAGGCGTTAATGGGGGAAACAACCTATATGGACTTGCACAACGAACCCCATCAACGAGACTATGCCGTTACGCTGGTGCCGTTACGAAACCGTGAGGGCGCTATTTTTGCCGGGATGGTGGTGATCCTGGATGTGACGGCAGACCGACAACAACAGCAGGAACTCCGGCAATATGCGGATGCGCTAGAGAGCAGCAACCGCGAGTTACAGCAGTTCGCTTATGTGGCCTCACATGACTTGCAAGAACCGCTACGTAAAATCCAGGCCTTTGGGGATCGGCTGGCGAGCCGGGCGGGGGAGCATCTGGACCCGACAGCAGCCGATTACCTGATGCGGATGACAAGCGCGGCGAATCGGATGCAAACGCTCATCCAGGATTTGCTCGCGTTTTCTCGTGTGACGACGGAGGCGAAACCGTTCCAAGAAGTGGACCTGAACCGAGTGGTTGATGGGGTGCTGGCGGATTTAGAACTGCGGATTGAACAGTCTGGGGCGCAGGTCCAGCGAGATCGTTTGCCGAGTATCAAGGCGGAGGAATTGCAGATGCGGCAGTTATTCCAGAATTTGATCGGCAATGCGCTCAAGTATTCGCGCCCGGATACCCCGCCACTTGTGACGATTCGCGTCAAAACAAAGGTAGCGAATGAGCGCCGTTATATTCAAGTTGAGATTAGCGATAACGGAATTGGCTTCGACCCGAAGTATACCGACCGTATCTTCGGGTTGTTCCAACGCTTGCATAGCCGGCAAGACTATGAAGGTACTGGCATGGGGTTAGCTATTTGTCGTAAGATAGTAGAGCGTCATCAGGGTTGGATCGAAGCGACGGGTGAGGAAGGCCAGGGGGCAACTTTCACCGTTGGTTTGCCGGCCCAACAATTGACGGATGCGGCGCAGCATCCCCCAGAAAACGAAAGAAACTAAAGCGAGGTAACCCAATGCACCAGGCCAAGATGACCCGTATTTTAATGGCGGATGACGACGAAGATGATCGTATTTTAACCCAGGCGGCGCTAGAAGAGAGCCAGATTATCAACCCGATTGATTTTGTCGATAATGGCGAGGAACTGCTGGCTTACTTACGCCGAGAGGGGCCATACCAGGCATTACAGGGGACGTCACTCCCAGGGTTAATTTTGCTGGACCTTAATATGCCGCGTAAAGATGGCCGCGAGGCGCTGCAAGAGATCCGAGAAGATGAACGGTTACGGCATATCCCGGTTGTGGTCTTGACGACTTCGCAGCAGGATGAGGACATCCTCAAAAGTTACGGGTTGGGGGCCAATTCATTTATTACTAAGCCCGTCACGTTTGAGGGGTTGGTGGCGGTGATGCGAGCGTTGAAGATGTATTGGTTGCAGATCGTGACATTGCCGGAAGATCAGCCGTAGGTGTTATGGCCTAAACTAATGTGCTACAATATTAAAATGTGAGTAACACTAAGCCGGTGGTAACTAAGAAGGGCTTAAGCTCATGGGGAAGGATAAAATCGAGGGCATTCGCATATTACTTGTCGATGATGATGAGGATGAATACGTCCTGTTGCGGGCTATGCTCAACGACATTAGCCCGGTTTATGATCTACAATGGGTAGGGTCGTATGATGAGGCGCTGACAATCATTACGCAAGGGGCCTATGATGTTATGTTTTTCGATTATCACTTGGGCGGAAGAAGCGGATTAGCGTTATTGCAAGAGCCAGCGATTCAGGCGACTCATATCCCGGTTATTTTGTTGACGGGGCAAGAGGGACACAACACAGATACCGCCGCATTACGGGCGGGGGCAGCGGATTATTTGCATAAGGCGAATATTGATGCGCAACTGGTGGAGAGGACGATCCGCTATGCGATAGAACGCGGGCGAACGCTGCAAGACTTACGTCAGAGTGAGGCACGGTATCGGGCGGTGGTGGATGGGCAGACCGATTTTCTGATTCGCTACGACCCGGATTTCAACCTGACGTTTGTCAACCAAACATATTGCGCTTTCCGTCGGCAATCGCCGGAGACGCTGTTAGGCACATTCGCCCTAGAGGGGATCGCCGCCGATCACCGGGAACAATTCCAGAAGGCCGTTTTGGATTTGACAGAAAACAACGCGAACTACAATGTCGAACTCACGACCGGGCAAGATGATCGTTGGCAGAATTGGGCAACACGTGCGATCTTTGATGATGCGCACCAATTATTCGAGTTTCAGAGTGTTATCCGCGATATTACCGAACGTAAGCGAGTGGAACAGGAGTTAAACTCGCGTTTGGAGGAGTTAAAGACGTTACGCCGGGTCGATGCGGAATTAACGGATTCGCTGGATATGACGAGTGTTAGCACGTTGGCATTGGATAGCGCGATGCGCTTGAGTGGCGCAGATATTGCGGTGATGGGGTTGTACGACCCAGAGGGGGATGAGCTACGGCTGCATGAGGCTTATGGCGCGGCGGACTTGGTGCCGGTGGCGGATATTTTCGCTCAGCAGCACGGTGTGATCGGGCAGGTCATTCGGACGGGCACGCCGCTTTTCATCCCGGTTGTAGCCCAAGAGCCGAATTGCCGCCCAACTACCCCAGACATGACAGCGCAAATGCTCATTCCGTTGATGTCTCACGAACGGGTAATGGGCCTTATCCGTTTGGAAACACGCCTGCCGGATCGCTTTAATCCGTCGGTATTCGAGTTTTTGCAGTTGGTCACCGCCCGCATAGCGGTTGCCTTAGACAATGCGCGTTTGTATCAGGTTCAAAAAGCGCAATTGGAGGAAATGCAAAAGCTGTATGAACAGGTCAGCGAGCTAGAGCAACTTAAAACCGATATGATCCGCATCGCCTCGCATGATTTGCGCAACCCGATTGGGGTGATGCAGGGTTATATCGAGATGCTACAGTGGGAAATCCAAAATGGTGAGTACAACGCGGGGAACATCAAAGAGAAGCTGCATGTGATGCAAAAAATGGCGAGCCGTATGCGCAAGATTACATCCGACATCTTATCGGTGGATCGCATTGAGCAAAGCTCGCACATACAGGCAACACAACAATTGGATTTAACGAGCCTGATCCGAGAAGTGTGTGAGGAGCAACGCTGGTTGGCACAGGCCAAAAACCACACCTACGCTTTACATTTGCCAGAAGCCGCCACTTACATCAAGGGGGATGTCGCGCAAATACGAGAAGCGTTGGTCAACCTGGTTAACAATGCCATCAAGTATACGCCAGAGCAGGGTAAGATTCTTATCTCGTTGGAATATGACGGCGACGCCGCCATTTTCGAGGTGATAGACAATGGCTATGGCATCCCAAAGAATATGCAACAGCGGTTGTTCCAGCCGTTTTATCGGGCTAAAACCCGTGAAACAGCCACTATCGAGGGCACCGGGTTGGGGTTACATTTAGTCAAAAATATTATTGAACGGCATGGCGGGCGTATTATCTTCCGCAGCCGTCACCAAAAAGGCAGCACGTTCGGTTTTCAGTTACCAGTGAAACGACACGAGTAAATACCATGAGCAATTCTAAGACATATACGATTCTTCTTATTGATGATGATGAGGATGAATACATTCTGACCCGTGATATGGCCAGCAAAGCGCAGGCGTTGGCTCCGTTAGATTGGGTCGATAATTATGAGGCGGCGGAGAAACACATCTTACAGGAAGCGTATGATTGCTACCTGGTTGATTATTATATGGGGGCGCAAACGGGGATCGAGTTGTTGCGTGTTGCCCGTGAAAAGGGCAGCCGCGTGCCGATTATCATCTTAACCGGGCGTAAGGGCGACCATATCGACATTAAGGCGTTGGATGCTGGAGCTACCGATTACCTGGAAAAGTGGATGCTGACGCCCACGCTGCTAGAACGCGCTGTGCGCTATGCGGTGCATCAGCAGACGAACCAGAACCGCCTGGAGAACCTGGTGCAACAGGTCAGCCATCTGGAGCAACTCAAGACGGATATGATCCGCATCGCCGCCCACGATTTACGCAGCCCGCTAACCGTGCTGAATGGTTACATCGAAATGTTTAATAAAGAACTACGGGGCCAGTTGAACGCGGATCAACAGACTTATATCCAAGAAATGCAGATTTCCGTTAAGCGTATGCAACAGATGGTGAGCGATATTTTATCTTTAGAGCGTATCGCTGAAGTCAGTGGGGGGCATACGGACCCGGTTAATTTTGTTGACCTGGTGGAAGAAAGTTTCGCGCAACATCAATCGGCAGAGCATAAAATGTTGCTGGATTTACCGACAGCCCCTATTCAGATTTATGGTATCGCGCCGCTGTTGAAAGAAGCGATTGATAACCTGTTATCGAATGCGATCAAGTATACGCCGCCGGGAGGGGCTATCGACGTATCCGTATCTGTGGATGCCGATTCGGTCCTATTCCAAGTCAAAGATACGGGCTACGGTATCCCCAGCAAAGCACAGGCGAATTTATTCTCGCCATTTTATCGCAATAAGATGAAAGAAACCCGGCATATCCCCGGCACAGGGTTGGGCCTGCATCTGGTTAAAAGTATTGTGGAGCGCCATAACGGGTCGATCCATTTTGAAAGTGATTATGGTGTCGGCAGCACATTCGGGTTTATCTTGCCGCAAATTACTGAGGTAGAAAACCGACTATGAAATATCGCGTGTTGATGGTGGATGACGAGCGCGAATCTTTTGAGTTTATTCGAGATATGCTAGGCGTGGCGGCGGAAGATCAGTTTGCGTTGACGTGGGAGTATGAGTTTGAGGTGGCTGCTGCAAAATTGTTGTCGAACGAGTTTGACGTTTGCCTGTTGGATTACAATATGGGGAGCTATACCGGCTTCGAGCTGATGAACTATGCGCGACAACACGGGACACGGGTCCCGTTGGTTTTCCTGACTGGGCACGGTAGCCGCGAGATTGACATGGACGCGCTACAGGCTGGCGCAGCGGAATATCTGGATAAGACGCAGTTGAAACCGGTGTTACTATCGCGCACGATTCGGTATGTGGTCCGGCGGCAGCGTGACCGGAATCAGCTAGAGGACCTTTACCAGCAGGTGCGCGAATTGGAACAACTCAAGACGGATATGATCCGCATTGCGGCCCACGACCTGCGAACCCCGCTGATGAGCATCTTAAATTACACGCAATTTTTACAACAAGACCAGGCCGCCCCGTTAGCGGACCATCAGCAAGAATATACCGGCGAAATTATGAAGTCGGTGCGGCATATGCAGCAGATTATTTCCGATATTTTATCGCTAGAGCGCATCCAAGAAACATCTGAAGAACGCTACGCCCAACGCGCCAACCTTACCGAACTGATTCAACAGGCGGCGGATGTCGCGCTGCGCAACGACCGCGATTTAAAGGTAAAGGTAACGGTCCCGTCGTCAGATGTGATTGTACGTGGGGACCCGGCCCAACTGCGCGAGGCGGCCTCGAATATGATCGGTAATGCGGTGAAATACACACCGGACGGTGAACGTATTACGATTTCGTTGATACAAGAGGGCGACTATGCGATCTTCCGGGTGACAGATACCGGCTACGGTATCCCGGAAAAAATGCAAAGTCGGTTATTCCAGCCGTTTTATCGGGCCAAGTTTAAAGAGACACGCCGCATCAGTGGGACGGGCTTGGGGTTGCACCTGGTACGCAATATCGTTGAGCGCCACGACGGGGAGATTATCTTCCATAGTGTTTACAAAGAGGGCAGCACCTTCGGCTTCAAAATCCCGCTGATGTGATGGTATTGGGCCTATTCACCTTTCCGACAGGGCGTTATGCTCAGGCCATGATAAAGGCGCACAATATGGAAAGGTCCTCCGGTTGACGACAACAATTTCTACCCGTGCATTTAACCGCACGCGCTTCACCTGGTTTGCTTACAGCCTGATGTTTATATTCGCGGTGGGGGTGGCCCTACCCGGCCCGGTGGTTCCGTTTATTGGCGAACGGCTGGGCCTGAGCTATACGCAGCGCGGGTTGCACTTTACCGCGTTGGCGGCAGGGAATTTGTTAATCGGGCTGGTGGGGGATCGGCTGGCGGATCGGTTGGGCAACCGGGCGACAGCGTGGCTTTTCGTCGTGTTGACGGCTAGCGGTGGGGCGGTGATGATATTTGGCCCGGCGCTGTCGGTGACGCTCCCGGCAGTGTTGGTGATGGGGGTGGGGGCCGGGGGCTGTGCGCTATTAGCGACGGCAACCCTGGCGGATGCCCACCCAGATTACCAGGCCAGGGCACTGACGGAGAGTAACATCAGCGCCGGGTTGGGGGTGGCGACGACGCCGTTATTGGTGGGGTTACTGGAGGCGGTCGGTATCGGATGGCAGGGGGTGGCCGTGGCGTTGGTGTTGTTAGCGGGTGGGTTGGGGGTGGTCTTCGGTGGGGTGGCCTTCCCGCCGCCGCGCTCACAGTCGGAGGCGGCGAAGGCTTCCGGGAGTGGCGAGCGCCCCTTGCCGCCGCGTTACTGGATATTCGGGGTGGTGGTTTTTATGACGGTGGCGATTGAGTGGGTGATTATCTCTTGGACACCGGACTTTTTGAACGTGGTACGCGGCTTCGACCGGGGAACGGCGGCGGCATTGGGGAGTGGTTTTGCCTGGGCAATTGTGCTGGGCCGGGTATTGGGGCGCTGGTTGCTGGAGGTTATCCCGGCGGCGCGGGTGCTGGTGGGGGCCTATATCCTGCTGATTGTACTTTTTCCGGTGTATGCGTATAGCCCCTCAACGGTGATCAGCCTGGGGGCGTTGTTCGTGCTGGGGTTGGTGCTGGCGAATCAGTTCCCGTTGGTGCTAGCGGCGGCGATGGAGGCCGGTGAAGAACAGACCAACCGCGCCAGCGCCCGGATTTCGGTATTTGGCGGGTTAGCCACGCTGACGCTGCCGCAAGTGGTCGGCTCGGTTGCGGATGTGGTCGGGATACAGGCCGCCTACGGGATCGTGATCGGGCTGGGGGTGGTGGCGGTTGGCCTGAGTGTGTTTGCAATCCGGCGTTAAAACCACCCGATCACACGTTATCTAGCTCATTACGGACGGTGTGCAAGAGTGCGTCGGCATGGAGTTCGTCTAGCGTGTGGCACGGCCCGCCAAGCCGGTCGGCCAGTTTATTGGCAAGGCCCTGGTCGAAGGCTTTATGCTCCATGTTGATCGTCACGGTTTTGATGTCGCTCTCACGGATTTGATCAGCGATCTTTAAGGCTTCTTCCTGTGGCGGGGCGTCATGTAGCGAGACATTGCCGGCCCCATCCGTCAACAACACGATCAACGGCATAATATTCGCATCCAGCATCCGTTCCCGTTGGATTGTCTCGTAGGACAACCACAACCCGGCACTCAGTGGCGTTTTCCCGCCGACGGGAATATCCGCCAGGGCTTCTTTAGCGAGCGTCACAGAATTGGTGGGCGGCAGCACCAGGTAAGCGCGGTCTTTGTGAAAGACGACCAGCCCCACCCGATCACGGCGCTGGTAGGCATCCGTTAACAGGCTCATGATCGCGCCCTTGGTGGCCTGCATCCGTTCGGAAACCGCCATACTCCACGAGGCATCGACTGCGAATAATACCAGATTACCGGACCGCCGCACGCGGATTTTACGGTGCAAATCGGACTGGCGCAGCGCGTAGGCCATGCCGGTATCGTCTTTTTGTTGCTGGCGGCCTTTTTGGTAGGGAGCGGCGGCGCGGAGGGTGGCATCGAAGGCAATATCATTGGTGTTGCCACGGGCAGGCGTGCTGCGGATGTAGCGCCCGCGTTTGCGGTCGGTTTGCGTGCGAGAGCGCCGCCCGCTTTGCTTGCGGGTCACGCGGTCCATGTCCGACTGAATCTGGGCGGGTTTAAATTCCTCATTAGATTCGACCTTCTTACCGCCCTCCCACCAATAGGCATCTTGCGAATCAAAGACGGCCTGCGGGCTGGGGTCGGTCTGCCCAAAGTCTGGCACGTCCTCCAGTTCAGTTGCTACGGATTGGCTTTTTTTTTGACCGGGGTTTGTTCGCCGGCGTCGGCGTCGCTATCGACTTCATCGCCACTGCCCCACTCCGAGGCGATCTCGTCCATATCTTGTTCGAGCTTCGCCATATCGACGGAGGCATCCACGAATGGGCCACGCTTGAGGCGATGCGGGATAGCCAGTTCTATCGCCATGAGAATATCGCGGTTGGTGACCGACAAGCGGCCCTCAAAGGCGGCGTGGGCGCGGGCGGTCTTGAGGATCACCAGGTCGGCGCGGTGTCCGTCGATCTGTAGCTGGCTGGTCATGTTGGCGATGGTGAATAGGTCGCGTTTGGTGTACGTCACTTTACTGACGGCAGCCCGCGCTGCCAAAATGCGCGATGCGAGTTGTTCTTCCGGTTCGGCCCATGTTTCGCGGAAGGCTTGCGGATCGGCTTCGTAGGCGATGTGGCGCTCTAAGATTTCCATCCGTTCTTTAGCGGAGCGTATGCCGTGAACTTCGACAGACAGCGCGAAACGGTCTAAAAGTTGCGGGCGCAGGTCGCCCTCTTCCGGGTTCATCGTCCCCACCAAGATAAAACGGGCCGGGTGGCTAAAGCTGATGCCTTCACGCTCCACGACATTGACGCCCATTGCGGCACTATCCAGAAGCAGGTCCACAACGTGATCATCGAGCAGGTTGATCTCGTCAATATAGAGAATCCCCCGGTTAGCGGCGGCTAGCACGCCCGGCTCAAAGTGACGTTCGCCGCGCTGGATGGCCTGTTCAATGTCTAAGGTGCCGACAACGCGATCTTCGGTGGCGCTCACGGGGAGGTCAACAAATGGGATACGGCGCTGGGTGATAGGCGGCGGGGTATCGGTGTATTTTTCGCGCATTTCGTCGGACCAGGTGGGCGGTTGGTGCGGGTCGTCGGCATAGGGCGAGCCGTCGATCACGTCAATTTCCGGCAGTAGGGCTGCCAGCGCACGAGCCGCCGTCGATTTCCCTGTGCCGCGCTCGCCGCGCACCAACACACCACCGATACGCATATCGACGGCGTTCAATACCAGGGCGCGTTTCATCGCTGCTTGCCCGACAATCGCGGTAAAGGGGTATACGGGGGGTCGTCTGCTCATGGTGGGGTTTCCGTTTTTTACAACAATATTTGTGTGCGTTGCATTATAGTTCACAGGCGGGGGATGTGTATAGCCTGCGCTGGAATTTGAGTATACTAGAGGCAACAAGCTAGCGATGAGGTGAAGCGCATGACAGACCAAACACACACGCCTTTCTGGGAAGATATGGGCCTACCTGCCCCCGGTACCCCCATCACGCCGGAGGAATACCAACAACTCCCGGAAACGAATATTCACATGGAAATTCGCGGTGGTGTCATCGTCTACCCCCATTGGAGTAAGGAAACTATGAGTCCCGCCCCAATTCCCGATCATCAGGATATAGCCGGAAACATCTATGTCATTCTGAAAATGTACCAGCGTGAACACGGCGGAAAAACCTATTTTTCGCCCATAGATGTTTATTTGCCGGGGCGTGTCAAAGCGATACAACCGGATGTGCTGTGGCTCGCGCCGGGTAGCCAATGTGTACAGACCGATACCAACTTACGCGGCGCACCGGAGCTAATCGTAGAGGTGTTATCTCCCAGTACAGCACAGTACGATAAAACCGTAAAATTTAATCTGTATCAGTCCGCCGGCGTGCGCGAGTATTGGATGGCGGACCCGCGTGATCGGTTGATTGAGGTGCATCAGTTGGTAGACCGGATTTTTGTGCGAGTAGGGGCCTTTGCGGAAGCGTTTACATCGCCGTTGCTGGGGGCACAAGTGGGCGCGGCGGCGATCTTCCCAACAAACGATTAACCAGGGTGGCTAAGGTCACCGAACACCCGGACAACATCCGATAATGTGCTGGCGAACTCACCCGGCAAGACGCGATAAGATTCGTACACCAACGAACGCCCCGCAAACGTCCACCGCCCAAACGGAACCCCCAGCATGGCGGCACGGGCGCGATCTTGTGGCAATAACAAGTCGGACGCGGCCTGTTTTGGCTTGGATGTAAGCACCCAGAATTGATAATCGAATAGGCCATCCCCCACCCGAATTTTAACCTCCGGCTGCCCACCTCCGGCATTTTCGCTGGGGCCAGATAAGCGCACCTCCCCCGCTAGCGGTTGCGTAGCGGTAACGGTCAGGCGTAGGCCGGGGGTTCCGTCGGTTGCTATTAGCGGTTCGACTTCAACCGGCACCTGCTGGATATGGCCCCGGTACACCCCATCCCGCCCACGGGCCAAGCCAAACGCGGTAGCCGTTCGATCAAGGGGTTCGTTCATGGGTGGCGGGGTCACAAAGACGCGGGTTCGCAGCCAGAACAACGCCCATCCGCCGAGGAAACCGAGCAATACCAACCCGAAAGCGTGCCAAGTATCCATCACCCGGCCCGGAACAGCGCGAGTGTGGCCCCAAACGCGATAATATCGCCGTCACGTAGGGCGATACCCTGCTCATCGACGGGTTTACCGTTTACAAGTGTGCCGTTGGCGCTTTTCATATCGCGGATCATCCAGTCGCCGTTGTTGAGTTCTAGCCGGGCGTGCGGGCGGCTGACGGAGGGGTCTTGCAGGGCGATCTCCCAGTTAGCGCGGTTGGTGGCACGTCCGACTGTCAATTCGTTGAGCAGCAGCGGGATGGTGTTACCTTCTTGTGGGCCGGTGGTGATGATGATCTTGCCTTTGCCGGTGTTGGCAACGGCGGTGATGAGCGTACCGCGTTCGGCGGCGACGGTGCGTTCGGCTTCGGTCACGGTAGCGGAGAAGCGCAAGATCGGCACGTATAGGCGGATTTCGTCGCCGTCCATGAGCAGCATCGGTTGTTCGACCTGTTTATCGTTAACGAAGGTCCCGTTGGCGCTGCCGGGGTCTTTGATCATAAACCCGCCGACGCTATCATCATAAGATATAACCGCATGACGGCGGGAAACGTGCTGTTCTGGGATGCAAATATCGTTTTCGGTCAGGCGGCCAATAGTGGCGGTGGCCCCTTCCGATAGGACAAACTCTTCGGTTTCCTCCGTTTGTGGATGTTTCCACAATAATTTGGCCAGGCCGGGTGTACTTTGCTCGGTCATGTTCCCTCTCCGTTTGTTTGGATGCTCATTTCCAATTTAGCAGGCATTATAACACGTTGAGAGAACGGTTGTGTGGTTTGAAGGGGGCTAATCATCCAGTTCACCTCGGCGGCGGCGTTGTGCGGCGACTTTATCGGTCATGCCAATACCGGTGAACCACTCATCGCCTAACGCGCCTTGCTCGCGTGTGAGGACTAAGCCGCCCAGGTCGCGCCCGATGATCTCGATCATGCGGGGGAGAACCCACGTCACGCTATCGACCTGAACGGCGGCGGCCCCGGCATCCATGAAGTCGCGGGCATCTTGCGGGTTGTGAATCCCGCCGGCCCCAATAATCGGAACATCTGCCAGGCTACGGGCCAACTGCCCGACCATCCGCAGCGCCAGCGGCTTGAGCAAAGGACTATAGACGCGCCCGCCAACGAGTTTCCCGCTTTGCGGGTCGCGGGCAGTGCCACGCGGCGGCCCGGCGATAACGATAGCCCCGGCCCCGGCATTGGCGACAGCCTCCGCGATTTCGTAGGCGTCGTGGAGGGGTAAGCGGACGATGACGGGTTTTTCTGTGTGCCGCACAGCCGCTTCGGTGAAATCGGCGGCGACCTGCCAGCTAATA
This sequence comes from Anaerolineae bacterium, assembly GCA_034437355.1. GTDB lineage: Bacteria > Chloroflexota > Anaerolineae > Aggregatilineales > Phototrophicaceae > DAOTTY01. The sequence goes on from DAOTUA010000287.1 coordinate 15,927, forward strand.
TCGTCATTTAGGCCAAGTTCGACGGCGGCGATAGCGTCTACGCGGTCGATGATCGCCAGGCTTTTTTCGATCTCGTCGGTGGTGGTAGCGACCAGATGCAGGATGATCGGCGGGTCGATCTTTTGCCATTGCAGCTTCCAGCGTTTGATCACGTTGGAGACGCCCGGGTTGGGTAGGCCGGTGTGGATCAGCACGCCAGAATCTAGCGGGACGACACGCGGGCCGCGTGCGGGGAGCCGGGGGCGGTAGGTCACCGGGTTAGTGGTAATCGCGCCGACCTTGCTAAAATCGACCATATCATCGTAATTATTGCCATAGCCGAACGTCCCCGCCGCCGCGATGACGGGGGTATTGAGGACCAGGCGGGTTTTGCCGGGGCGGGTAATTGCAAAAGTCATGGAGTTATTGTCCTAATGGTCTACCGATAGCTTCGATTGTCCCCAAGCGGCAGTTTTGCAGCAGGTCGCTAACCATGACGCGCCATTGTAACTGTTGATTGCCGACAAGCGTGATCTCGTGGAATGTGCGGCGCGTTTCGGTGACGACTTCCCCGACATAAACCGACGGGGCGAATGGGCTTTGCGTGAGCGTTGCGGGGAGGGGAAGCCCGTCTATGATGCCGGAAAGGGTCAATAGGCGTTCATTTTCCGTGCGAGAGGTACTTATGGTAACGGTTGAGGGTGGGACGGCAAAGGCGTTAGTGGTGTCGCAATCCGGCAGGGAGACATTAGCGGGGACGTAGTCATTGCTGGCGGTGAACTGCATTTCCC
>DAOTUA010000288.1:0-12309 GCA_034437355.1 Anaerolineae bacterium
GGGCGGGGCGTGGGTGGGGATTGCGATCTTTGAGGTGATCGTGGTGGGGGCAACGTTATTGCTATTCTGGAACTATTCGGTTCGGGAAAGTGCGTGGGTCACGGTATTTATGGTGATCAGTACGCAGGTTTATCTGGTAGTGACGGGTGCGCCGCCGGTGTGGGTCGGGTTTATGCTGGTGACGATTGCGTTTTTGACGTGGACGCACCGCCACGATCTAGCGAATCCGCCAGGGGTTAAGCCGTGGGTGCAGCGGGTGGCGTCCCTATGGCATTAATCAGCGCGGCAGTGATTACGGTTATCCTGATTGTGATTGCCGGGATAACGATTCTGAATGTATTCACAATGTTACGCCTGGGCCGTGCGCGACAGAGTGATATGCAGCCGAAGTTGTCCGTTTTGATCCCGGCCCGGAATGAGGCGGCGGTGATTGAGGGGACGGTAACGGCACTATTGGCGCAGGGGTATCGCAATTTTGAGTTGATTTTGCTGGATGATAACTCGACGGATGGCACAGCAGACCTTGTGCGCCAGGCGGCTGAGGGTGATCCCCGGTTGCGGGTGATCAATGGTCAGCCGTTGCCGGATGGGTGGGCCGGTAAGAATTGGGCTTGCCATCAACTGAGCCAGGCCGCCGGGGGTGAGTATCTGGTGTTTACAGATGCGGATGTCCGGTGGGGTGATGGGGCGTTGCAAGCCCTGGTAAACGAATTGGCGGACACTCGCGCCGATGTGCTGACGATTTGGTCTACGCAGGATACAGAAACGCTTGGTGAACGGTGGTGCGTTTCGTTGATGGCGCTGGTCGTCTTGGGGTATTTGCCTCACTTAGCGGTGAACTACATTCCCCACCCGGTTTTTGCAGCGGCAAATGGGCAGTGTTTGACGCTCAAGCGGGAGGCGTATGATCGTATTGGCGGACATGCAGCGGTGCGCCAGGAAATTGTGGAAGATATACGCATGGCGCAGATCGCTAAGGCGAACGGCTTACGTTTGCGTATGACTGACGGAAACGGGCGGGTGCGCTGCCGCATGTATCGCAGTTGGTCAGACGTTCGTAATGGCTATGCGAAAAACATCACGGCAGGGTATGGGGATTCGCTATGGGGGTTGCTGGCTGGGAGCGTGTTTCACTGGCTGGTGTTCTTATGGCCGTGGGTGTGGTTAGGCTGGAGCTTGATCGCGGGGGAAAGCGAGCAGGCAAGCTGGGCGGCGGTGCTGGTGGCGCTGGGGGTACTGGTGCGGGCCTTAACCGCAGCGGCGACTCGGCAGCGCGTGATCGATGCGATCTTCATGCCAGTATCGGTCGTGCTGATGACGGTCATTGCGGCACAGAGCGCGTACTGGTATATGCGCTATGGTGGCCCACGCTGGAAAGGCCGCACGATTATTCGTCACAAACGGAGGTTAAGCCGTGGCTAAACAAGCGATTGTCATTGGGGCGGGCGTCGGTGGGTTGAGTACCGCGATCCGGCTGGCAGCGGATGGCTGGCGGGTGCGTATCTACGAGCAGAACGCGCAGGTCGGCGGTAAGATGGGGCAGATGGTGGCGGATGGCTTCCGGTGGGATACTGGGCCGTCGGTGATCACGATGCGGCATGTGTTGGACGATCTGTTCCGGGTGGCGGGGCGTAAACTGGGCGACTACCTGACGTTACGCCCGGTCGAGCCACTCACCCGCTACTTTTACCCGGATGGGTTCGTGTTGGATGCCACGCGGGACCTAGCACACATGGCGGAACAGGTGGGCCGTTTGAATGAGCGCGATGTGGAGGGGTATCTGGCGTATCTGGCTTATGCGGCGCGGATTCATCGGATTACCGGGCCAGTGTTCATCTACAACGACCCGCCCCAACTGTGGGATATTCTGAGCGTTCCGTTGCCGGAAATGCCGCAGGTTGACCCGTTACGCACGATGAACGGCGCGATTGAAAGTTTCGTGACGCATCCCCATTTACGCCAATTGCTGGGGCGGTTTGCGACGTACACCGGGGCTAGCCCGTATCTAGCCCCGGCAACGCTGAACGTGATCGCCCATGTGGAACTGACGGGGGGCGTGTGGTACCCGCAAGGGGGCATCTATGCGATTGCGGCGGCCTTGGAGCAACTCGCACGTGAGTTAAAGGTGGAGATACATACCGGGTGTGGTGTCGATGCGATCACGGTGGCGGATGGCCGGGCGACGGGGGTTCGGCTGGCAGACGGCAGTACAGACCGCGCCGACGCAGTAGTAGCAAACTTCGATGTGGCGCTGGTCTATGAGAAGCTGTTGCCGCCAACCATCGCGACTCCCCGGCGGTTGGGCCAACTCACCCGCCTGGAGGCGTCTTGTAGTGGGTTTATCTTGCTATTGGGGGTTGCGGGCGAACACGAACAACTCGCGCACCATAATATTTTCTTCTCACCGGACTACCCCGCCGAGTTCCGCGACATTTTCCGGCGGGGCGTGCCGCCGGATGACCCAACGATTTACGTCTCGATTACGAGCAAGGCCGATCCGGATCATGCGCCGGACGGTTGCGAAAATTGGTTCGTGCTGGTGAACGCGCCGCCGTTGGGGGATGCCTTCGACTGGGAACAGCAGGCCGGGGCGTATCGCGATCTGGTGCTGGATAAGCTAGCGAAGTACGGTGTAGACGTTCGTGATAAGATCGTATCCGAACAGATACTCACGCCAGCGGACCTGGAACGCTTGACTGGGGCGCGGCGCGGGGCGTTGTACGGTGCATCATCTAATAGCAAATGGACCGCGTTCCGGCGTCCGCACAACCGAGCGCCAGATGTGGGCGGGTTATACTTCGCTGGTGGGACGACACATCCGGGCGGCGGGGTGCCGATGGTGATGTTATCCGGTAAGGCGGCGGCGCGTATGATACAGGAGGATTATAGCTGATGGCGAAATTGAAGTTAGACCTACACCCGATCTATAATAAGGGCGATAAGATCGAGCAGGAGTTGGATCGGATCATGCAGGAGGCCATCGACAAGAAAATAGAGCTAGTGGAGATTATACCGGGTAAGGGTAGCGGGCAGCTCAAGAAGAAGGTGCTGCGTTACTTGAACCAGAAACACGTCCGTAAGTTGTATCATCGGGTGGATAAGGATAGCAAGAACTTCGGGCGGATATTCGTCCGGTTTAAGCATTAGGAGATGCCAACGATGTACGCGAGAAAGCGCAACGACCCGGAAACGGCGATCCGCATGACGGAGGAGGAATATCTCGCGTTTGCGGATGAGCAGGAGGAAAAATGGGAATGGGGCGACGGTTACGCCTACGCGATGGTCGGGGGAACGGTAAATCACGGCATTATCACCGCCAACCTGATTATACATCTCGGAAGTCAACTGGCGGACAAAGACTGCACCGTAACGTCATCAGACGTTCGGGTCCACTTGGCGAAGTACAACAAATATCGCTACCCGGATGTGACGATATTCTGTGGGGAGCCGGATTACCTGGAAGGTCGAAGCGACACGCTGACCAACCCGGCGGTACTGGTGGAAGTTATATCACCGTGTAGCGTGGCAACAGATCGGAACGAAAAGCTGACGGAATACACGCAGATCAAGAGCTTGGAGGCGTATGTACTCGTATCACAAGGGGAACCGCGCATTGAGGTTTTCCGTCGGTTTGAGGGTGAACAGTGGCTATATGAGTACGCCAACGGGCTAGAGGGGCAAATGGAAGTCCCATCATTGGGGTGCGTGCTGGCCTTATCGAAGGTATACCAGAAAGTCCGTTGGGGTGCGGAATCCAACACGGAGCCAGAAGAAAAAGAATAGATAAAGGGCGAGCATAGTCGCCCACCCTTTGCGGTTTTGGTTAGACCTGCAATAGCGGTGCGAGAACGAGTGAGACAATCGCGAGCAGCTTGAGCAGGATGTTTAGCGATGGGCCGGAGGTGTCTTTGAACGGATCGCCGATGGTATCACCCACGACGGCGGCCTTGTGCGCGTCGGAGCCTTTACCGCCGTATTCGCCGCGCTCGATGTACTTTTTGGCGTTGTCCCATGCGCCGCCAGCGTTCGCCATCATGACAGCGAGCATAAAGGCAGACATCAACGAACCAAGCAACAAGCCGACCATGGTTTCCGCGCCGACAACCGTCCCAAGTGCGTTGCCGCGACCGAGTATGGACAGGATGACAATCACTAGCGGCGTGGCGATAGCAATGACGCCAGGGAGGATCATCTCGCGGATGGCGCTCTCGGTGGAGATAGCGACACAGGTTTTATAGTCGGGGTCGGCGGTGCCTTCCATCAGGCCGGGAATATCGCGGAATTGACGGCGGACTTCCTCAACGATTTCGCCGGCGGCTTTGGAAACGGCGAGCATGGTCTGGGCGCTGAAGATATAGGGCAGCACGGACCCGATCATTAGCCCGGTCGTTAGCTTGGCGAGTGTCTGCGGGTCGGTTAGCACGATAGCCTGATCTGCCAGGCCGGAAGCCTGCACAAAGGCCGCCGTCAGCGCGAGCGCGGTCATGGCAGCCGAGCCGATCGCAAAGCCTTTACCGGTGGCAGCGGTGGTATTACCGAGGCTGTCGAGCGCGTCGGTGCGATCTCGGACGCCGCCTTCTAACTCGGACATTTCCGCGATACCGCCGGCGTTATCGGCAACGGGGCCGTAAGCGTCGGTGGCGAGCGTGATACCAAGCGTGGAGAGCATCCCGACGGCGGCTACGGCGACCCCGTAGAAACCAGCCGCGGAAATGCCAACAAGCGTGACGACAATCACCACGATAACGGGCGGCAGCGTGCTTTCCATGCCAACGGAAAGGCCACGAATCACGATGATACCGGGGCCGCCCTGGGCGCTTTCGGCTAGGTCCTGGGTCGGTTTGTAGGTATCGGATGTGTAGAATTCGGTGCTGAAGCCAATGATCACCCCACCGACTAACCCGGCAAGTGTGGCGAAAATGACACCCCACCCCAGGCCAAGCAACAACGCGAGAACGACAATCGCGATAGCGACCATGCCCGAAGCGCCCCATACCCCGGTACGCAGGCTGGCGAGCAGGTCTTCTTGGGATGCGCCTTCTTCGGTTTTGACGAGGCGCATACTAAACAGCGCGATCAAAATCCCGACGGCGGCGACCAGCAGCGGGTACGCTTCGCCGGCTAGCACTTTATCTGGGCCGAGTGTGCCGAGGGCGGCAAGTGAGATAGCGGCGATGATGGAGCTAGCGTAACTCTCGAATAGGTCGGACCCCATCCCGGCAACGTCGCCAACGTTATCACCAACGTTATCGGCGATGGTAGCGGGGTTGCGTGGGTCGTCTTCGGGGATGCCGGCTTCGGTTTTTCCGACGAGGTCCGCGCCGACATCGGCGGCCTTGGTAAAGATGCCGCCGCCGACACGGGCAAAGATAGCGATGGTTGTCCCGCCGAAGCCGAAGCCGGTCAGGGCGGCAGCGGCGGCCACCGTATCGCCACTGAAGATGGCGGTAAAGAGGATGAACAGGATACTGATTCCTAGCAAGGCCAGCGACACGACCGAGGTCCCCATAACGGACCCACTGGCAAAGGCGACCTGTAACCCTTCGTTGAGGCTCTTAGAGGCGGCCTGGGTGGTGCGGACGTTGGCGCGGGTGGCGATGCTCATGCCGATGTATCCGGTTGCAGCGGAGGCCCCGGCCCCGACGACGAAGGCGACCGCCGTCAGCCAACTGAGGCCGAGATTGCCAACCCAACTAAGAATTAATAGGATGACGGTAACGACGGCAACAACGATTGCCACATAACGATATTCACGTTGGAGGAAGGCTTGAGCGCCCTCTTGAATGGCGTTAGAAATCTTCTGCATGTTTTCGCTGCCGGCGTCCTGTACTAGCACCCATTGAGCCGTGCGCCAGGCGTAAAAGATGCCGACGCCACTAACGATGAGCGCAACCCAGGTGGCACTATTCGCAAAAAATGTCATATTATCCCTTTCTTTAGAAAATTACGTCACATTTAAAGACGATGGACCGTCTTGTGTGTCTGTTCAAACGTGGCAAATATACCGTAAATTTAGGGGCTTGGCACCCGTTACCTTGCGATGTGGGACGATTTCGCCAAAAATAAAGGGGGTAAGTTACTGGAAAATCAAAAATGTCGCAAACAACCCAACAAACGGGTAGGTATGGTGAGGCAATTGCCCAACGACATCTACAGGGGGAGGGATATGCTATTGTTGAAACCAATTGGCGCTGTGTTTACGGTGAGATTGATATTATCGCTCAGGACGGTGAGGTCTATGTTTTTGTGGAAGTTCGCACACGGCAGGGCAATAGGACGGCCCCGGCATTTGAGAGTATTACCCCAAATAAGCGTCAGAAGATGATCCGGGCGGCCTATGCTTATGCGGAAACGCTAGCGAATGATACGCTATGGCGGATCGATGTGATCGCGGTGGCGCTGCCAGCCCATCAAGCGCCGGTGATCGCTCATATGGAGAATGCGCTTGACTGGTTATAAGCCGTTGGTGGTTATTTTGGGGCCGACGGCGGTTGGCAAAACGCGGCTGTCGTTGGCTGTGGCGCGGGCGTTGGATGGTGAGATCGTCAATGCGGATAGCCGCCAGGTTTATCGGTATATGGACATTGGGACGGCGAAGCCATCCGCTGCCGAGCAAGAGGCGGCCCGGCATCATCTGCTGGATGTGGTTACACCGGATGAAACGCTCTCGTTGGCACAGTATCAACGCCGGGCCTATGCCGCTATCGAGGCGATACAGGCACGGGGCCGACTACCGCTGTTGGTGGGGGGGACGGGGCAGTATATTACGGCGGTGGTCGAAGGGTGGTCGATCCCGGAGGTGCCGCCAAACGATGGCCTACGGGCGGAGCTTGAAGCCTACGCCGATGAACACGGCCCCGATGCGTTGCACGCTCGGTTGGCTCAACATGACCCGGCAGCGGCTAGCAAGATTCATCCGAACAACATACGGCGGGTGGTGCGGGCGTTGGAGGTGTGCATGGAAACCGGGACACCGATCACGGTGTTACAACGGAAGCAGCCGCCCCCGTATGCGATCCGGCAGGTTGGGCTAACGATGGATCGGGATGCGCTCTATCATCGGGCCGATGCGCGGGTGGATGCGATGTTGGCGGCGGGGTTGCTGGATGAGGTGCGTTGGTTGTTGGGCCAGGGATACGGCGCGGGCCTGCCGGCGATGAGTGGGATCGGGTATGCGCAGCTTGCCGCGCATTTGCTGGACAGGCTACCGTTGGCGCAAGCGGTTGAGAATACCAAGTTAATCACGCATGATTTTATCCGGCGGCAGTTGACTTGGTTCAGGGGGCACGGGGACGGGGTTATATGGCACAATAGCGAGGCGTTAAACGCGGGTCGTATCATTTCGGCTATTGGAGATTGGGAAAAGGCGTTATGTTAAGAAACGTTAGCGGGCGGTTTAACACCAATACGCTGATTGGTATTTTGTTGCTGGTGGCGTTGTTTTCGTTGGCGGGGGATGAGGTGATCCAACTGGTGGCGCGGCAAGTGCCGGGGCAAGGGATCAACGAGGCGCCGCCGTGCCGGTGGTTGCCAGAACCGCAAGACCTGGCCAATCATCAATCGTTAATTGCGCGGACAGCGATCTCGAATGGGATTTCGCTACGGTTGGAGGTCCGCACGAGCGCGATCCCGACCGGGTTAGAAGGGGCGTTGGTGGTGCGTATCCTGGTGATCAATGATACGCTGGGGACGGTTCCGTTTGTTTATGATCCTGACGCGGTGATTGTGGGGGACAACAACACATCGGGGCTAGGGATTACTTTCAGCCCGGCGAGCAATATCTTTTTACCGGGGGTCAATACACGGCAGGATAGCCCGACTTACCCGACATCTGCGGTGCGGGTGTTGGGGCCGCAGCAACGTTGTGTGCATGTGTTGGAGTTCACCGCCGATCAACTTGATGACAACTTACGCAGTGGCAGCGCAACGGTGCAGGCGTACTACCGGGGGAATAACGCGGGGACGGTCCCGGCGAGCAACCCGACGCCAATCTACCCGGACCAGGGCTTGCCAATAGGGGTGACGACATCGGACCCGGTGCGAATTCCGTTGGCGGGGGGTTAGGGTATAATAGAGATGCAAACGAAACCTTTTGGATGTGAGAACCGACCCAAAAGATAGGCGCTGTGGGTTATCGGAAAGGTAGATGATGGATACACACGAAAAAGAATACCCGATGCTGAACGAGCTGCGCGAGAATAATCAACCGGGGCAACAGTGGCTATTAGAAAACGAGGCGGTGACGGTTGGGCGGGGAGAGGAAAGCGATATTCAAATCTCTAAGCGGCAGATTTCGCGGCAGCACATCCGCATCTTTAAGCAAGATGATAAGTTCTTCATCGAGGATTTAGAAAGCCGTAACGGGACGTGGCTCAATGGGCATCAGATCAGCGCGGTGCAGCCGTTGGGTGACGGCGACGAAATTCAATTGGCGTTGGTGGTGCGGTTGCAGTTTGTCGCATCGGGTGCGACGGCCCCAATGCCGTTCACGCCGCCGAAGGTGATCGGTGGGCGGTTGCGGTTGGAGCGCGATTCGCGGCGGGTGTTTGTGGGGGATGACGAGTTGGACCCGGCGTTGAGCCTGCCGCAGTATCGGTTATTGGAGTTACTTTACGTCAATAGTGGGAGTGTGTGTACCCGTGAGGCGGTGGTGGATACGGTCTGGCCGGAGACGGGCGGCGAGGGGGTGACCGAGCAGGCGATAGATGCGCTGGTACGGCGGTTGCGAGATCGGTTAGCGGAGATAGATGATCATCAGTATATTGTAACGGTCCGGGGGCATGGCTTCCGGTTGGATAACCCGCATAGGTAGTGGTGTGGCTGATGGCGACGAATAGCAAAATCATTCAACTAGCGCAAACCTTACCCGCTAGCGCGATCGTGGCGGCGGGTGTGGCGGAAGCGGATTATATGGCGCATTATGCAGGGTCACATCATGAGTGGGGGTGGGGGTGTTAGATACGTTGTATGTGAAATTCAAAATGCGTCAGGTTTGGTGGGGTTTCACCCCGGACCTCACCACTTTTTCTGGAAAAAGTGGACAAAAAGCGTTCATTTTGATTCAAAATAACTCCCTCATTGCTTTCTTTGCTTCTTTCTTTTTTCTATGTGGTTATACCTTGTCCCCTCCGTTAAGATGATAATAATCTGAAATAGTGACAGCAGGATACCCGTTTGAAATACAAACCGATGAAAACTTGGGATGAGGCACTGGCAGCCGCCGGGGACACAACCCGCCCCGGTGCCAAAGACGGCGAACAGTCACGGCTGCGCACGTTGGCGCGGACGTATAAAGTGAGTGCCGCCGCCCGTCGGCTGAACCTGAAACGCGGCACGATTGAAGAAGCGATGGTGCTGGAACGCATCAATAGCTTGGTGGACCCGGAGGGGATTGTACGCATCCCAGCACAAGATATTGAGGACGTGTTACGGCAGCCGCATCGTTTTGAGGAGATCGCCGAGTTGGAGGTGGTTCACACGCCCGATATTGCGGTGGTGACGGGGGTCGAGCCGCAGGAGATCAGCCGACGGTTGACGAAGATGGGCGCGGATCGTCGTCGCCCGGAGTGGGGCGCGATCCGGGGGATGTGGGGCTTGCCGCAGTCGTTTGCCGCGTTCCAACAGCAGTTAGAGGCGTCTTTCTTAGAGCAGCAGCGCATCTATGAGGAACAGATCGAGCAGGAAAGCTCGCATCAGGTAGCGGAGCGTGAACGGCGGCAGGCGCTAGAAGAAAAGTTGGTCGCGGTGTTCCCTAAGTGGATTCACGATGAGCGCCAGCAACAACGGGTGACGTTGCACATCGGGCCGCCGAACAGTGGCAAGACTTATGATGCGCTCCAGGCGTTGACCGATGCGGAAAGCGGGTGGTATCTGGCCCCGTTGCGGTTGCTGGCGTATGAGGTATACGATCGGCTGAACCAGCAGGGGATCGCGTGTAATTTGCTGACGGGGGAAGAACATATCCCGGTACCGGGGGCACGCTACACGGCTGCGACAATTGAGATGTTTAACGCGCTGGATAGCGGGGCGTGCATCATTATTGATGAGGCGCAAATGCTGGCGGACCCGGACCGGGGATGGGCTTGGACGCGGGCGATGATCGAGGCGACTGCCCCGGAGATTCATATGATTGCCCCGGCGACGACCGAACGGTTGATCAAGACGATGGCGGAGGCGGCAGAGTTGCCGTTGGATGTGGCCTACCACGAACGGCTGACGCCGATCCGGGTGGATGATCAGTATTATCATCTGGAGGCGTTGCCGCCGCATACGATCTTGGTGGCGTTCTCTCGGCGGCGGGTGTTAGAACTCAAGCAGGAATTAGAAGGATACGGGCGGCGGGTGTCGGTGGTGTATGGGGCGCTGCCGCCACAGGTGCGGCGGCGGCAGTCGGATAGATTCGCGAAAGGTGAGACAGACATCTGCATTGCTACCGATGCGGTTGGGATGGGGTTAAATCTTCCGGCGGATTATGTGATTTTCTATGAGATTAGCAAGTTCGACGGGCGCACGATACGCAAGCTGTTGCCGGAGGAAATCCAGCAGATCGGGGGGCGTGCTGGGCGCTATCAGCTTTCGGAGATGGGGTATATCTCGGCCACGAGCCGCCAGGATTTGAAGTATATTCGCAAGCGTTTTAAGCAGCATCCGCGAGAACTGAGCCGGGCGCGGGTGGCCCCGACGTTACAGGATTTACAGATTATCCCCGGTAACCTGGCGGGGAAGCTGCGCGAATGGGCCAAGCTAAAATCGATCCCGGAACGGCTGCGTAACCTGTTGCAGATTGCGGATTTAGAGGAACGGATCAGCTTAGCGGAGATGTTGAGCGACCACGAGGTTGAGCAGATCGGGCTGGCGGCGGCAGTCAAGCTGGTGAACGCGCCTACGCGGGATAGCACTCGTCAGTATTGGCGGCAGTGTGCGAAGGCGATTATTGACTTGGAGCCGATGCCTTTGCCGCCGATGCCGCCAGAGGAGATCGTGAATACGGCGGACCTGGATCAGATTGAGCATTGCATTAGTAGTGCGGATATTTATTTGTGGTTGGCGCATCGGGAGGAGTTCGGAGAGTTTGCGCCGGATATGGAAAGTGTGCGCGAGATGCGCCGCAAGTGGTCCGAGCAGATCGACGAGGCGCTAGTCGAGCAGCTCCAGCATGTGAAAACGTGTTCGAGATGTGGGCGGATTCTGCCGGCGGGGTATCGGTATGGGTTGTGCCAGGATTGCTATGTGGGACGCTATGTTAAAGGGAAGCATCGTTAGATGTCGGATGAGCAGAACACCCAACCCCACGAGCCAGAGATCACGACCGATGAGTTGCAAGAGCGTCTTGGGTTGTGGTTTCGGGATGGGGCGCTGTTAGCCCAGGCGATGACGCATCGGTCATTTGCTAATGAGGGCAACAGCGATGCAGAAGATAATGAACGGCTGGAATTTCTGGGGGATGCGGTGTTGAACTTTCTGTCGGCAGATTTACTTTATCGGCGTTACCCGGAAGCCAGCGAAGGCCAGCTGACACAGCTTCGGGCGGCGTTGGTGCGGACGGAATCGCTAAGCGAGTTGGCTGATCAGTGCGAGCTTGGGCTGGCGTTGCGGATGGGCAAGGGGGAGGAGCGCAGCGGCGGGCGGTTTCGGAAAACGAACCTGTGTGCGGCGTTTGAAGGGTTGATAGGGGCGTTGTATACCGACCAGGGGATCGTGGCGGTGCGGTCGTTTGTGGGTCCGTTGTTAGAGGCGCGGCTGGGGGTGGTGATTGAGAAGGCGCTTTACCAGGATGCGCGAACGGTTTTCCAGGAGTGGAGCCAATCGGAGCATGGGGTCACGCCGAGGTATACGACAGTCGCGGAGGAAGGCCCAGAACACGAGAAAAACTACGTCGTGCAAGTGCGCTTAGAAGAAAAAGAAGTGGGACGTGGGATGGGCCGCAGCAAACGGGCGGCGGCCCAATCTGCGGCGCGAGATGCCATCCGGCGCTTGCAACGGGAGACAGGCGAGGTTTTATTGGGCCGTGCTAAGCGCCGCCGGGACCCCACATCATCCGAGAGTTAATCGTAGCTACTCAGGTAGCGATAGAATATCGTGGGGTTTCACCCCACCCTCCCCTTTTTTCCAGAAAAAGTGTAACTCTCTCGAAAATAGACTCCCATTTTCATCCCCTTTGGTGAGCGCCAGCTCATGATCAACTACTCAGGTACTAAACACATCTTACGGTATCGCACCCGCCCTCACCCCCTAAATCCCCCTCTCCCCGCGAAGCTGTGGGAGAGGGGGACTTCTCATCGCGTGATTTAGCCCCTCTCCCAGTGCCAA
>DAOTUA010000289.1:0-3002 GCA_034437355.1 Anaerolineae bacterium
GGTTGAAACCCGTGCAACCCTACACCCCATCCCCTACCACCCATGCCGATTACGTTATTGGCGCGTTGGTCCCGCCACTCTCGGATAATATCTACCAGGCGTTACAGACGCCGTTAAACGGTAATTTCCGGGTATTGCAGCGCCCGATCTTGCGGGCGTGGGTGGTCGATGAAGCCCCGGCCTTGTCGATTGGGTTGGCCCAAACGCTGGTGCATAAGCTCTCCCTAGCAGATTACGCCGCGACTATCCCGGATGTGCGCGGGTTGGTTCGTATGTTGGTGATCACACGCTCGCCGTTGTTAGATTATCGGCTGTTGCAAGGCGTGATCGGGGATGTTAGCGGGACAGTGGCCGATCACCGCGACCGGCTAACCCGTTTCGCTGCCACCAAAGCCGCCCGCAAACGGATTAAAAACGCGCCAGATACCGAACCCGTCGTCAATGTTGTAACGCCATTTGGGGCGTATCAGTTCGCCGCCAGCGAACTTTACATCGTGCTGCGCCCACAGGATTACCGCCGGCTGCGGGTCGATGAGGCCGCCGCCAAACAAGCCAGTTACCAGCATATCGCGGAACGGGCGCGGGGCGTGGCGGCGGTCAGCGGGGTGTTGAAGGCGATGGACTACATCGGGGACGCTTTCCGGGCGGATAAAAACCCAAAGAAGTTCTTAAAGGCGGTGGATACCGGCTTTAGCCCGCAGGTGATGTTGGGGGATGGCAAACCGCGCCCGTATGCCCCGCATAAACTATGGCGGCAGCTCCAGCAGGCGGGGATGTTCGGCTTACGCGAATCGACGCCGTTGACGGTCGGTATATTGAGTGCGCTGGGCACCCCACCACCGGACGACTACCACACTCAGGCCATCGACGCGCTAAAAGCGTTAGGCGTCCCGGTGGCGGGCATCCAAACCGCGACCGTGCCAGGGCTATCCGCTGACGAAACCGCCGAGGCGTTCCGACAGCTTGGTGCGGTCGATGCGCTGCTGGCGTTCATGCCGGGCCGCACCCCAACCGCCAACAGTCCCAAGGATGATTGGGGCGCGTTTATCACGCTCAAACGGGTGGCCTTAGCCGGTCGGGTGTTTTCGTTATGCTTGTGGGAACCCGACCTTCGCCACCCACCCCACGAGGCCGCGCTTGCCTTTGCCGGGGTATTGGGCCATGCCCCGTTTGCGCTGGGGGAACCGCTGCCCACCACCGATTTGATCATCGGGCTGACGCTCACACCGGGGGCGGTACTGGCCCAGGTATACGAAGCTAACGGGGTATTCGTCGGGTATATCCTGCATCGTGGCCCATTAGACGCCGCCGCCGCTGTTCGCTTGCTCCCAGAAGCGTTTTTCAGGGGGACACGGGTGATTTTACAAACGCTGTCCGACCTGCCCGGAATCGCCCAGGACGCCCTCAACGCCCAGGCTGCCCGGCTGGATGTCACGCTGCACCTGAGTACCGTCAATGCTGGGGCCAACCCGAACCTATACAGCTTCACCGATAAAGTCCGGCAGCCCGCCACCGGGACCGCCTTCTTGCTCGGCCCGGTGGGGGCGTTGCTTGTCCCGGCGATGCCACCCCACCCGGACGCGCCGGTTAACCCGCTACACATCACGAGCGGGCCGGGCTTGCCCATCCCGGCGGCCCTGGGAACCGTGCTGGCGATGAACGCGCTCCACCCGACCAGCCGTAAGCCGCGCCTTCCGGTTCATCTAGCAGACCATACCGCCATCCAACGATTGCTAGAAGCCGATGTCCTGCCGCCTGCCGATGAGGTGGCGCATCGGTGGTGGGCTTAGTGACAACGCGCTTTGTCCGGGCTTGGTGCATCAAGCCCGCCTGAGCTATAATGCCGCCCATGAGATATCAACTTTCGCTTTACCTACTCCCGTTATGTTTGATAGGGGTGTTAGCCGCCTGCGACCCGATGGCGGCCCCACTCGCAACCCGTCAGGTGATGGTCGTCACGGCAGTACCAAGCCAGACGCCCCTGCCCACGCTCACCCCAACGTTTACGCCCACGCTCACACCCACGCCAACCGCCGCCGCGACCGCCACCCCAACACCGCGACCATGCCTGGCGGAAGGTGGACGGATCGAGGCGTTCCGTGAAAACCTTAGCCCGTCCGTCAACGAAAATTTGCGCTATCGGGTGTACATCCCGCCTTGCTACCAGGAAGCCGCCCGCCGCTACCCGGTTACTTATCTATTACACGGGGCCAGCTACCGCGAAAGCCAGTGGGAGGATATTGGCGCGATCCGCGTGTTAGAACAGGCGATGCGCCTGGGGACACTCGGCCCGATGATCCTGGTGATGCCCTACACGGGCAATATCGGCAACACAAACACCTTCCCGCCGCAAGCATCCTATGAAACCGTACTGCTAGACGAACTGATCCCGGCTATCGACCGTGATTTCTGTACCATCCGCAACCGCGATCACCGCGCTATCGGTGGTATTAGCCGGGGCGGGTTCTGGGCGATGAGCGTTGCGCTACGTCACCCCGACCGTTTTGGGGCGGCTGGGGGCCACAGCGCCGCGTTAGATGCCACCAACGCCCCCCCCGCCAATAATCCGCTAGACCTGGCGCGTAATGCCCCGTTATTAGACGATGTACCGGTGCGCATCTACATTGATAACGGCGCGGATGACTTCGCCGGCTTAGCCTTGCAGACCTTCTCTAACCGCCTGACGGATCGGCAAATTGCACACACTTATAGTATTTTCCCAACTGGGGGGCACGATGAGGATTACTGGAGCAGCCACGTCGGAGAATATTTAGCCTTTTACGGGCGTGAGTGGCCTACCGACCTGAACGATTTACCGTCTTGCCTGGAACCTTCGCCCTGACACCGCGCCGCTGTGTATTGCGGCAGGAGATGCTGACAGCCGCAATGTACGCCTGATGGTAACTGCTCAGCCTGCCCCCCACCCCGGCGCTAAAGCGCCACCCCTCCCCCACTATCGCCGCTTTTGACGTTTGATAAAATAATTGGGTAAGTGGGGTGTA
>DAOTUA010000290.1:0-6188 GCA_034437355.1 Anaerolineae bacterium
TGACCGGCGCTTTTTGGCGCTTTGCGCCAAAAATGTAAAGTTTTGGTCAAGCTTTTTCAAAAGCTTGGCAGGGTTTGGGATGCAATCCCAATAAATGACACCAGAAAATTTTAAGGCGATTGCCCTGCCTACAATTTAGATAATAGCCCGCGCACTTCATCGGTTAGGGTGGGGGACCAGGCGTGTTCGGCCTGGACCCAGTTGGCGTCTTGATAGTGACTGTTGCGCTGGAGCAGGGTATCCCACAGCATCACCGCCTTGGCTGTCTCGCCTAGTGCGTGGCAGGCCACCGCCATCCCAGCCACAGCGCGGCGCAGGCGGGGCAGTTTGTGATGGGCGGTTTGGAAATCGGCCAGGGCGCGTTGATAATCTGCCAGCATAAAATAGGCTTCGCCCCGGTTCCCGTAGATGAAGCCGTAATCCGGGGCACGTTGGATAGCCTCGGTATAATCCGCCACCGCACTGAGGTAATCCCCCTGCGCCGCATAGACCAGACCGCGATTGTAGTAAGTGATCGGGTTCGCTGGGGCGTAGTGAGTTGCCAAGTTATAGTCCGCGATGGCGTCGGGGTAACGTTGCAGCGCGTAGTAGATGTTGCCCCGGTTGATGTAAGCATTGGTCAGCGTTGGGTCTAGCGTTAGAGCGCGGTTTAAGTCTCGCAGGGCGTTGTGTGTATCGGTGAGCTGGTAATAAGCAGCCCCACGGTGTAAGTAAGGGATGGCGTCGTCTGGGCAGATGTTGATCGCCTTGGTACAGTCCGCGATGGCACCTTTGTAATTGCCACGAAACACGCGCCCCGCCCCCCAATTCCGATAAATGGGGAACAAAACACGAGCTTTGAATTGATCAACAAGATTATAAGTTGTCATCTATTAAAAACCCCACACGGTTATTGTGCAATACTCACAAAAAATCTTTGTAAATATTATGCAGTTTTATCGTATAAATTGTCAATAAACCGAGCATGAACCTGAGATACACAGGCGGTTAAGATATTGACCTAACCGGAGAACGCCCCCGCGTTAGGTCACGTTGAGGCAGTAGCTAGCCCTGCGGCATCACTAGCCACAGGATGATGTAGATCAACGGGCCGAAGCCGAAGAACAGGAACGCCACCAAAAATGCGATACGAACTAGCGTCGCGTCGATGCCAAAGTATTGGCCCAAACCACCACATACACCCGCTAGGACTTTGTTGTCAGAGGTGCGAACAAGTTTCTTTTCTGCCATATTGGAGAAGGTCATCCTTTCTGATGATTGAGTTTTCCCTATTATCTAATCACATTTACGGGCCGTTGTGTGTGAAAGTTACGCCAATCTTGCAAAAAACCTGTTAACCTGCAAACGCTCGGATATACGTCACGATCCGTTTTGCGTTCGCCCCGAACACCATCGTATTATGGTTCCCGCCGACCTCGTGATACGTACACTGCCGCAGCAGATCGACCGTTTCCTGGGCTGCGTCGGCCCGCAGCAATGGCGCAGTCCCCGGCGGGCCGTAGGCGTCCGTACCCCGGATGAGCAGCGTTGGCAGTTGAATAGCGGTGATAAGCTGTCGCCAATTTTCGTTGATCACGCCGTCGATCGACGCTTTGATAGCCGCCGCCGTAGATCGCGAGCGTACCCCGCCGGCTGGCACGGGTTCGACATCGGCCCGGTACATCGCTTCGATGTCGTCATCCCACGCCCCGGCGTACATCGGCAGCGCACGCATGTTTGCCAGATGATCCTCAACCGATGGGATCGTCCGGCCTAGCCGATCTAATAACGGCTGGATGGCATCGGCTACAGCAGGGTTTGCCAGCGCGAGTGCGGCATCCATAATCACTAGCTTGGATAGCCGGGCAGCATAATGTGCCCCCATATACATTGCCAGCATCCCGCCGAAGGAATGACCCGCTAAGATGACATCGGCTAGCCCAAGCGTTGCTATCAAACGATCAATATCGGCGGCGTGGTCCGCCTGAGTATAACCGATAGGCGGCTTCCCACTCTGACCGCGCCCGCGTAGGTCTACCGCAATCACCCGGAAGCTATCCGTCAGGCCAGCCCGCTGCAAGCCGTCGAACTGATGAGAATTGGTCGTGAGGCCGTGCAGCAAAACCAGGGCGGGCTTGTCTCCGCCAGAATCTTGGTAGGCCAGGCGAACCCCACCCGATGCGGTTAACTGTTGCATGATCTTGTGTCTCTCAGGTTTGCGTCCTATAGGCCATCATAGCGTCTTTCTGGGCCGGGTGACAACCACAAACCCAGGGCTATTGCAAAGTCAAGTTTACATCGCCAGGTACGCTGTCCCCACACCCCTGCAAAAGGTTTGCACCCTTTGAACCCGTGTTTTCGGACGTAAGCCGTCCGAAACGATAAGTTTTGGTAACTGCTCACGGGGTTCGGGGTGAAACCCCGCTAGCTTGCCAATCATCTGAAAGGCACACGCGCCCGCCGAAAGTAAATCTTCTTGGCCCCGATTAAAGGGGCCACTAACTGCGACATTTGATGCCCCAGCGAAACACGTTCTGTTGTAGCGACGGGTTAAAACCTGGCGCGAACAATGGCAAAATGTGGGCAGGTAGGTTTTAATCGTGTTAATCTGAGAACAAAACGATAGCATCTAACGTGCGAGAGACAGGTAAAGACCTCTATGACCATACAAATCAACACGTTTTCGATAGTTGCACACGACCCACAAGAGAACGCCTGGGGCGTAGCCGTTGCGAGCCGCTTCCTGGCAGTCGGGGCCGTGGTCGGGTGGGCACGCGCCGGGGTGGGTGCGGTGGCAACCCAGGCCTTTGCCAAAGTTGGCTTTGGCCCGGATGGATTGGCGTTGCTGGCCCAAGGCGGCAGCGCCGATGACGTGCTGGCTCAATTATTGGCAGATGACCCCCAACGCGAAGACCGCCAGCTTGCACTTGTCGATGCCAAGGGACACGCCGCCGCCCACACCGGGGCCAATTGCTTCGACTGGGCCGGGCATGTGATCGGGGAAGGGTTTACTTGCCAGGGCAATATTCTGGCGGGCGAAACCGTCCCGCGTTCGATGGCCTCCGCGTTTACCAGCACCAAGGGCGAATTGACGGATCGGTTGGTGGCGGCACTTGCTGCCGGGGACCGCATGGGGGGCGATAAACGCGGCAAGCAGTCCGCCGCTGTGTTGGTCGTCCGCCCGAACGGGGGCTACGGGGGCGATAACGACCGCTACTTAGATTTACGGGTGGATGACCACCACGAGCCAATCGCACGGTTGGGCGAGTTGGTCGAGATGCACCATCTGTACTTCGGGACAGTCAACCCGGATGATCTGCTGCCGATCACGCCGGAGGTTGCCATCAGCCTACAGCAGATTTTGATCCAGTTGGATTACATGCGCGGTGAGGCGGACGGTAGCTGGGATGAACTGACCAAGCAGGCCTTCTGGGAGTTGATCGGCAACGAAAACCTGGAAGAACGCTGGAACCTGGACGGCGACACAGACAAGATCGACCGCGTGGTGTTGAAATACCTGAAAAAACGTTTTGGCCCGAACGCAACAGTCTAAATATCGGCTGGCCCTGCTAACCGCGATCTTGTTGTTGGCGGCTGGCTTGCGCTTCGGCTTGCTGGGGGCCGGTGTCCGGTTCCACCCGGACGAAGCCTTTTTCGCCGCGTTTGCGCGTAATGCCGCCGTGCGTGGCGAGTGGTTGTTACCCGGCAACCTGGACAAGCCGCCACTTGCTATCTACGGGCAGGCGGTGGGGATGGTGTTGGTTGGCATCCGCTGGGATGGCGCGGTCTGGCGGTTAGATGCGCTACAGGGTGAGTTTGCGGCGCGGTTGTGGTCGGCGTATGCGTCGGTGGTGTTGGTGGCGCTCACGGCGCGGCTAGCGGCGGCGCTAGGGGTGATGTGGCGCGGTGTGATGATCGCGGCGCTGCTGATGGCGCTTTCTCCGTATGGGGTGGCGTTCGGGGCAGTCGCATTTACAGATACACCGATGCTCACGGCGGCGGTCGCGGCGTTGGTGGCGGCGGCCTATGGCCGGGGCGGTTGGGCTGGGGTAGCGTTGGTCGTGGCGGTCGGGAGTAAGCAGCAGGGCCTACTGTTCGCTCCGTTGGTGCTGGCGCTGCTGTGGCGGCGTAGTGGGGTTGGGTGCTGGTGGCGTTTCGGGGTGACGGTCACCGGTGGGATGGCGATCTTGTTGGTATGGGATGCGGCCCGCCCGTTTACATCTGTATGGGTCCAGGGGACCGCCAACAACGCCCCATCCGATGCGATCTGGTTGGGTGAGGTATGGCCCCGCCTGCGTGCGTGGTGGCCCTATACCCGGTTGATGTACGGGCCGTTAACACCGGCGCTGTGGTTGCTCATGGGGATCGGCTGGTGGGGGGTGCGCGGGGGGCGGTTGCTGCTCGCGTTTTGTGTGGGGTATGCGGCGCTGCATCTGCTGGTACCGCTTAACATTTACGACCGCTACGTACTGCCGTTGGTCCCCGTAGGGGCGATATTGATCGGCGGGGCGCTCGGGCGTTGGCGATGGGCCGGGGCCGTGGGGGGGGGGGCCTTGGTGCTGATGGTGCCGGGCGCTTGGGTGGCGATGAACGCGCATCCGCACATCGGCGGAGACCGGGGCCAACACACCGGGATCATCGCACTAACGGATTACGTCAATCACCGCGAGTTCGGCGCGATTGTGTACGATAGGTGGCTCGGTTGGGAGTTAGACTATTACCTGGGGGCCTGGAGCGATAAACGCCGCGCTTACTATCCATCTTCGTTCGCGATGATCACCGACCCGGCGGTTTACCTGGCTGGCCCGGCCCCGCGTTACATGCCCGCCCCCAAGACGGCGGCGGTCTGGCCGTGGGTTGTGGCGTGGTGGAGCGCAGGTTTTGAGGTGGACATCGGTTACACAGATGATCGCTTCGTCGTGTTCGTGCTTACTCGTCCTGGGGTGGCTTCGGGCGGCGCATCTTCTGTAACCGATTCGGGGCGAGCAAGGCATCCAGCTTATCTGCCGGGGGGGGAGTTGCCCGGTTATGATGCTGCTGCCAGGTCGTCAAGAAAGTTTGCAGCCAATCAATATCACATTCGATCAAAGCCTGCATCCGTTGGTATAAGCTGCGGCGCACATCCAGGTTTGGCCCGTGTTCGTCTGCGAGTGTGGCCTGTGCCGTGCGCGTCGCATCCAGCCGATAGTGGAGGTCGCTTAGGCGCTGCTTGAGCAATTCATGGACTTGCCCCGGTGGGAGCGCGTGCGCCAGCAGCAACCCAATATCGAACCACCCGACACCCGCCGGGGACTGCGATAGCCGGTCTGCGAGGGCGGTATGCAAGATCGCACGCCCGTTGGGGGTGATGTCGTACCGCTTACGGGCGGAGCGCATGGTTTCATAAGGGAGTTCCCCCCGGACGAACCCCTGAGTTTCTAGCCGGTCTAGCATGTAATACAAAGACGCCCCGCCGATAGACACCCAATTACGTAGGTCGCGGTGGTCGATCACTTGGTGAATTTCGTGGGCATAGCGGGGAGCCTCGGCAATAAGGCTCAATATCACAAGATCAAGGTCTTTCATGTTATTTACCCATTCTAGAATTTGCCCCCATGATCCTACTAAACCACACAATATCGCAAAAGTCATGCAGAAACTTGTGTCGGATGGGCCGGAATCCGTTATAATGAGTTTTGCCACGTAGCCTTGATTGACAACACAGGCTGCCGGGTCGGTTTGCACACCAAGGAGATTGACAACGTGATGAGACATTGCCGGGGATTGTTATTGTTAACCTGTTTATTGGTAGGGACTGCCGGGTGCGTTCGGACGGCGGGCACCCCCTATGAACCTGTTGGGGTTGGCTCCGTGCCGACAGACGCCGCACAAGCGACCCCCATCCCGCAAGAGACATCTACCCCCGTTCCTGAGATCACCGAGCTTCCCACCGAAGCGATGACGGCAGTAGCACAAGCGGAAGCCACCGAAACCGAAATCCCGATTACCGTGATTGCCCCCACCGACACGCCGATCCCGATCCTGGAGGTGACCAATACGCCCACCCTCCCGCCGACCAGTACGCCAATCCAGGCCCAGGCCGCCGATGATGCCGCCGCTACACCGGGCAATATGGCAGCCATCGCCACCCCCACCGACGATAACGCGGCCGATCTACCAAGTGGGCCGAGTGGCCCGGTCGATATTGCGACCATCACACCCACCCCCAC
>DAOTUA010000291.1:0-11573 GCA_034437355.1 Anaerolineae bacterium
GTGGGGGGCAGGTTGGGTCGTGAACGACATCCGCGCCGGGGAGTTGATCGTCGCTGAGCAGGCGGGAGGTGCGCTCGCTGATGTCTGTCAACATCCGTGGCGGGAACGGCTCGCCAGCAAGGGGCAACGCAGCCAGATCAAGCGCATTGTATAGCAGGCCACATACCGACGGGGTAAGCGCCAACCCGCGTTGGAGCGACGCCTCAAAGATGTCTTGCATGTGTTGGCCCAGTGTTTCGACCGGCGTCTGCCCCACCAACCGGGCCGTAACCTGCATATCCCCCGCTAACTGGTGGAGTTCGCGCAGGCGCTCGACAAAAGCGCCGGCGTCATCACCGTCATATGACATCTCTAGCATCATAACCAGGCTGTTCATGCGCTGTAGTGTGTCGCGCATTTCCGTTTGTAAGATACTTAACTGGTCGCTTTCATCCATCAGATCACTTGAATACATCGCTTAGTTTGCGTGAGGGGATGCGGTGACCCATATATGCCCAGGATACGGGTAAGCGTCAGCGGGCTATAGACGCTCATCTATTGGTCCTCCATCCACACCGGAGTTTCGGTAAGGTCTGCGCCGCTTGGCAGCACAAACGCTTGTGTCTGGATTATCGTACCATCTTCAGCGAATTGTACAAACACCCCGCCGAACCCGGCTTTTTCAAAGTCGAACGTCAGGTTGAACACGGCGGCGGTATCTGCTGCCAGCCATAGACCATAACCACTGCCGAGCGTTTCGGCGGTATAGAGCAAGTCGCCATCCGGCAGATCGCGCACTTCAACGGTTTTCGACTCGCGGGCGCTGTCGCCAACCGTCAGCAGCAGGCGGGTGGGGTTGTTGTTTTGGGTGTAGGTGGCATTGGTCACGGCAGTCATCATATGGCAACTGAGCGCATTTGCCAGATCATCGCGTAGCAGGCACGGCCCACGATAGAGCGTTTCGCGTTGAGCGGATTGCACATCGTATAGGTGGACGGTGACCGTCTGTGACAGGCCGTTTTCGGTAACCCACTCGTAGCGGGGCGGGTCGTCCGCAAAACGTGGGCTAGCGACGTAATCCGCCGCGATGCGCTTCACCGATCCCGCTTCGGCGGCATCCGCTAAGAACACGAAGCGCCAGTTATAGGTGCCGCCGCCTGTTTCCGCCCGGATTTCGACGTGATCATCGGGCAGCCAACGCCCGACATACACAAAATTGATGCGATCGCCGGTCACACCCCGGCGCGGGTCGCGCACGTCTCCGAGTGTGTAGCTGGTGTCGGTTTGGGCGTCGTGGGCATAGACGGTATAGGCCGCTTCGCCCGGCGCGTAACACTCAATCCATACGGTGAAGCGCCCATCCGGTGAGGTGGACGGGCCGCCATTGGCAAGCGGGGCGGCGGGATCACAGCGTGGGATGGCCTGGGCGCTGGCGGGGACACCCCACAGCAGCAAACCGATCAAACCGATCAGGCGGACGACTCTAAACGATGGCCCTGGGATGGTGGCGGGGTTGGTAGGTGTGCGGCTCATGGGTGTTGGTGTCGATTACGAACGAACGACCTTTAGTATACACCCGGACCCGAAACACGCGCAGGGATGGGCCACCGGCGCAGGTTTGAATCTGCTAACGGGTGGCCTTTGGGCTTGGGCTGGCTCGCCCGCCTATCCCCCGAAACCGTCCCCGAAGCCCTGCGGCACGACCACCTCTTGCTGGATAACGAGTGTGTTTTCCGGTGCATCATCGCGAACCGTGATCGGTAGGTCCGCTGTGAACGATTCGATAAAGCATAGCGTCTCGTTGACGGCCTCGCAGTAGTAGAGATCGACATCAACGCGCAGAGTGCCCTCACCCGTTTGCAGCATCACCGGGATGGTGATCGACGGGGTTTGTAGCGTGTAGCGGGTGGCCTCCGGTTGAAGCGTGTCGGCAACAGAACCTAGTTGGACCACGGACGGGGCCAGGTCGTTGATCTTGTAGCCTTCCGGCAGCAGCAGGTCGATGATCAACTCACCGGACCCGCTAGCGACGGTTTGCGGGTCTAGTGTGGTGGTATCACCCGCCACATTCCCACCCACAAGTGTTGCTCGATTTTCGATCTGTAGCGCCTGCGGATTGGGAAAAGTGACCGTTGTGACCTGTTCGGTTTCCAGGTCGATCACACGCACAGCGTGATTATTGGTATCTGCGATGTACAGCCGCCCATCGGCATAATCCAGGCCGCCCGGTTCGTTGAAGCGGGCCGCGCTCAGTGGGCCGTCGGCGTAGCCGGGGGCATCACCGCTGAGGGTGGTTGTGATGTTGTCGGCGGGGGTCACCCGTTTGATCTTGCTGTTGTAGGTATCCGCCAGATAGAGCGTACCGGCGCGATCGCCCGTTACACCGAGCGCGTGCTGTAGCAGCGATTGCCCCGGCGGGCCGTCTACATCGCCATAGATAAACAGGCTGTTTTCGGTGGTGCCACTGACCACCTGTACCGTGTCGGCGGTGAAGTTGGCAACGCGAATGGTGCTGGATTCGCTATCCGCAAAGTAGAGCTTATCATCGTCATAGTGTAGGCCGCTTGGCTGGGCCAACTCCGATGTGAGTAGCGTCTGGTTCAATTGGGCTTCGCGCCCGTTCCCCACGGTCCATTGCATCACCATCGTTTGCAGGTCCATCTGCCAGATTTGATGCGTCCCGGCCATGGCGATATAGAGCGTGTCGGGGTTGTCACCGAAAGTCACATCCCATGGGCTACGCAGGTCGGTTGCCAGGGCGGGAAACTGCCTGGTTTGGGGGATGCGGCGGCCTTGTACGCCGGTCCCGGCGATGGTGGTAACGGTTTGCTCGGTCAGGTCGATAGCGCGGATGGTGTGGTTAAACGTATCGGCTAGATAGAGCGTATCGCCCTGGATCGCCATCCCCTGTGGTTTGTAGAACTGGGCGGTATCGTAGCCGCCATCGGCGTACCCTTGTTGGCCGGTGCCGATGGTTGCCAGCACCTCGTAAGTTTGCAGGTCTGCGATGACAACGCGATGGTTGACGCTATCGGCAATAAACAAGCGGTTGCCGGCGGGGTCTGCTAGCACTTTGCCAGGGTAATTCAGGATGCGCGGCGGGGCGGTGGTTAATTCTGGGGCGATTTTGTCGATAGGGGCGGTGTTTAACTCGCCATTGGCACGGAAGCAGTCCGCCATCGTGCCGATCACCTGGTCGAAAGCCTCATAGGGGACTTCCCCGGCCTGGGATGCGAACACGTTGCCGCGTGGGTCGATCAGTACAAAGGTCGGCCAGGCATTCACCCCGAAGCGACGGTAACTGTTCCACACGCGGAAGTCGGCATCGTTGATGACCGGGTGTTCCATTTCGTAGCGTTGCACGATCTGACGGATATTCTCGGTTTGGCCTTCGTTATCGAATTTGGCGCTATGCACGCCGACGACCACCAGTTCATCGGCGTAGGCTTTTTCTAGATCGTGCAGCGTTGGGATCATGTGCAGGCAGTTGATGCAGCCATACGTCCAAAAATCGAGCAGTACGATTTTACCGGCGAGTTCGGTTAGTGTGAGCGACCCATCTACATTGATCCAGTCGGCATCGGTTGGGAACTCCGGCGCGGCCGCATCAGCGTTACCGACGAAAGCCTCGCAGGTATTATCCGGTTGGGCCGCCACAGGGATAATGAGCAGTAATCCGATAAGAGCAATCCATAAAAAATCTTGCAACTTCATGATAGGTTACACCTGCTGAGTTATAAGCAAAAGCCAATTGCATCATACAGCCACTTGATGAGATGGGGATGTGAGGTTGCTAGTAAAAAAAGGGAGAGCGCGGCGGCCCTCCCGGTGTAGATGATGGGGGAGGGCGCTTAGATCGGTTTGAGGACGCGATCTTCGCGTAATTTCTTCATCAGAATTTGCACGTTATCCTGCTCGGAAAGCGTCTCCTGGACGGCCTCACGCCAGGCCGGGACTTTAATATCGCGGATGCCTGTCAGCGTGTACTCGTAAGCTATGAAAGCCTTGACGGTTTCTGAGGGGGTGGTGGTCGGCAAAAAGACGAACGACACCTCACTTTGAAGCTCTTCCGAGGCGTTTTCGATAGCTTGCACGAGTGCCGCGATCACGTTGGGCGTAGAGACGCTCGCTTCAATGTAAAATTCATCGGCGCGGGTGATCAGATTTTCGATCTGCCAGCCGAGTACCGCCACCACATCGTCGGTTTTGTTCTCTGCGATGAGGTAGCTCTTCTGCCCGAAGGACATCATAACATCCATCCGGTTGGTATCTTTACCGCTGTGCTTGGTGATAAACGCTGCGATAGCCTGGGCATTATTGGGCATCCCGCGTTTCACCCGCACATCGCCCTGGCCTGCTGGCGAAGCCGCCGTTTTTTGGGCGGTGGTTGTCGCTGGCTTGGTGGCTGGCGGGGGCGGGATGGCTGGCTCGGCGGTGTTGCCGGTCGCCATGGCGATCACAGCCTGTTTGACGTCGCCCCAGGCTTGCTGGACTTGCTCCCAGGTTTCCTCGACACTGCCGTCGTTTTTGATGACGACATCGGCCTGTGCCAACTTTTGCGACTGCTGGTTCTGGGCTTTCATGCGGGTATTAGCCGCTTCTGGCGTCATTTTCCGATCTTTGGTCAGGCGGCCTAGTTGGGTAGCGGGGGAGGCATCAACCACCCACACGGCATCCACCATTTTACCCAAGTCGCCCTCAAGTAGTTTGATCGCCTCGACCACAATGACCCGCTGCCGTGCCCGTTTGATAAGCGTGTTCGTGGCACTCCGAACAATTGGATGGACGATCTTTTCCAATTCTGCGAGCGCCGCTGGGTTAGCAAAAACAAGGTTCGCCAAGGCTTTACGGTTGATCTGCTGCTCATCGTCTAAGATGAACATACCGAACTTTTCTACGATAGGTTTATAGGCCGGGGCACCCTTTTGCATCGCCTGGTGTGTCAAGTGGTCGGCATCTATCGTAAAGGCCCCCAGATGTTGCAACATCCGCCGGACGACACTTTTACCGGTTGCGATGTTCCCCGTGAGACCGATAACGTATTTGTTTTCCCAACGACCCACGGCTTGTCCTCCAATATAATCACGTATTCGATAATTACTATTGCGTGCAAGCCAGCACGCACAAAATATCACATAAGCTGTATTATAAACGGTCCCCAGCAATATGACAAAAGTTAGCCCTTCCGCGGGTGCAGTTCGGATTAGCGAAAGCTCCCGCCAAGCTAGTAGAGCAATCGTACCCAATCGCCGGGGTTGTCCCAAAAACGGCCTAGGGGACGGTCGCTGTGCCCTCCTGCCTACACCAACGGGAGTCTACAGAGGGACTCCCCTACAACAGTCCCTTGATAGACCATGAAGCGATTCCCTTTTAAGCACGAAAACAACTTATCTGCCCCTGAAGAGAAATACACCCCGCTTAAAGATAGGTGTTGGTTTGTGATGTCCATTTCGTTTATAATTAAGGAACCGCTCAAGTATATAGTGTTTATCGAATGAAATCAAAAAACTCAAAAACCGACACGATCAAACGACTCCAGCGTGATGACCTTGCCAAACAAGCCGCCATCCGCTTTCAACAGGACCCGACCATGTTAGATCGGGTGGCGCGTAACCCGGTATTACGCGACTTAAAAGAGCTAGCAGCCGACATTATGGCAGGCAAGCGCACCCCGGAGCGTGTCTCCGGCTGGATTGCGCTGGTGTTGTTCTACGGGGCCGATCCGCAAGTTTTGGAACAGCGGCAAGCGGCAAAAACAAACGCCGACGCGGCCTACACACAAGCCGAACGCTGGATCGAACTGATCGACAGGGCTCGCGATGAGGCATCACACCCATGAGCGCAGAAGACCACCGTCAAAAAGCAGGCGAGGCCGCTATCGGGGTGGGGCTGGTCACCGTCAGCGATACCCGCACCCCCGCCACCGATAAAAACCATCATTACATCCAGCCGCGCCTTGCGGAGCTAGGGCATGAGTTGGTCGCCTATCGGATCATCAAGGATGAACCAGATCAGGTCCAGCAGGCGCTTAATGACATGGCGGCAAACCCGGCAGTGCGTATCGTGCTGTTTAACGGGGGGACGGGAATCGCCCCGCGTGATACCACCTACGATGTGATCCACCGACTGCTAGAAAAGCAACTCCCCGGCTTTGGCGAGATATTCCGCGTGCTGAGCTACGATGAGGTCGGCGCAGCCGCGATGTTATCCAGGGCCACAGCGGGCGTCTATCGGAACACGGTCGTTTTCTCTATGCCGGGCAGCACCAACGCGGTAAAAACCGCCCTGGAAAAGCTGATCCTGCCAGAAATGAACCACCTTGCCTGGGAGGTCGTGCGTACATCGTAGCTCATCATACAAAACGCACGGGCCAGCGAGGGGGCCTGTGCGCTTTGCTTAACATCTGGCTGACGTGCTAGCCGGGGGCTAGCAGCCGTTTAGAGGTCGATGTAAGTCTTGAACTCGATGGGGTGCGGATACTCGGAAATCATCTTGGCTTCTTTCTTTTTGTAGGCGATGTAAGTATCCAGCATATCCTGGGTAAACACGCCACCCTCTAGCAAATATTCGTGGTCGGCTTCCAGGGCTTCTATCGCTTCCATCAGGCTACCGGGCACATAAGGCGTATCGTGTTCGCCCTCGAACAAGTCCACCTCGGCGGCCTCGCCGGGGTCCAGTTCGTTCTTGATCCCGTCCAGCCCGGCCATGAGCATCGCCGCAAAAGCAAAATACGGGTTAGCGGTCGGGTCCGCAGACCGGAACTCGATCCGCTTGGCCTTGGGGCTATTGGAGTACATCGGGATACGGATTGCCGCCGAGCGATTGCGGTTGGAGTAAACCAGGTTGACCGGGGCCTCGTAGCCGGGGATCAGGCGGCGGTAGCTGTTGGATGTGGGGGCGGCAAAGGCGAGAATCGACTTGGCGTGCGCCAGGATACCGGCCATGTAGTGCATCGCCATCTTGCTGAGGCCGGCGTATTCGTCACCGGCAAAGAGCGTGTCGCCGTCTTTCCAGAGCGATTGGTGGGTGTGCATCCCGGAGCCGTTATCGCCATGAATCGGCTTGGGCATAAAGGTCGCGATGAACCCGTTTTGGTGGGCGACATTCTTGACGATGTACTTATAGGTCGTCATCGTATCCGCAATTTTAGACAAGTTCTCGAAGCGCAGGTCGATCTCGGCCTGGGCCGCGCCGCCGACTTCGTGGTGATGCACCTCAACTTCCATGCCAGCCGCCATCAAGGTTTTAACCATCAGGGCGCGTAGGTCCTGGGTCTGGTCGTTGGGGGGGAGGGGGAAGTAGCCTTCTTTGATACGGTTCAGGTAGCCACGAGTGCCGGATGTGCCGCTGTTCCAGAACCCTTCGTGTGAATCGACCTCATAGTAGGACATATTAGAACTCACATCGTAGTTGATGTCCGTAAAGATGAAGAACTCTGCTTCTGGCCCCATAAAGCACGTATCCGCCAGGCCGGTTGTCGGCAGATATTCCGCTGCTCGCTTGATGATGCCGCGTGGGTCGCGGGTGTACGGCTCGCGGGTGATGGGGTCATAGACGTAACAGTAGAAGGCGGCGGTTTTGGCCTCGAAGAACGGGTCAATCAGTGCGCTAGAAAGGTCCGGGATAAGAATCATGTCGGAAACTTCGATGGACTGATAGCCCTGCACAGAGGACCCATCGAAACCCAACCCTTCCTCAAACATATCCGCATCAACACCAGCTAACGGCATACTGAAGTGTTCGACCATCCCGCGGATGTCTACGAAACGGGCATCAAGTTCTTCTACCCCGTTTTCCGCGCACCAAGCAAGGAACGCTTCGGGGGATTCTTTCGCGCTATCTGGAATCACATATTCAGCCATAGGGTCTCCTGACGTGTGGTTAAAGATACTCAATTAATAGACGTAGCGAATTATATAAACGGACTATCGGCGGCGCGTGGATAAAAGTAGCTAAAATCAGGCGGTTGTAACTGTGGACTTTTTACAAAAACTGTCTATATTTTGGTAAAAGTAACTAAAATTTGTGCAGGCTATAGTTATTCCGTTGCGAGGCGGTGCGGGTGGGCCTAACAAAAAATATAGGTAACTGCTCAGGGGCTTCACCCCCGAACCCCCACAAGCTTTTGCAAAAGCTTGGCAAGGTTTGGGATGCGATCCCAATCTAGGCCACCAGGGCGATTGCGTTCTCCCGATTTTGCCCCCTACCCCGGCACTAAAGCGCCACCCCTCCCCCACTATCGCCGCTTTGCGGCGGGAGAGAGGGGCAGGCTGAGTAATTACGAAGATAAAAGCATAAGGTGAGAAGAAACCGGTTATTTCACATTAGAAGTATGTTATAAACGTCAACCGACCTTAGTCTTGTATAAAAATTTAGGATTGTTTAACGATGGATATTGCTTCTGTACTGAACCGACATGCTCGCTACCGCCCAGATCATCTCGCTGTCGTTTTTGAGGATACCCGCCTGACATACGCCGCATACAACCACCGTGTGAACCGGCTAGCGAATTCGCTGCTGGCATTGGGGGTTCGCAAGGGGGATAAGCTGGCAACAATTATGGCGAACTGTTTAGAACAACTCGACATCTACTGGGCGGCGGCCAAGATCGGCGCGGTGGTGGTACCCCTTAGCAATTTGTTACGGGGGGAGGGGTTGGTCAAGCTGATCAACAATGCCGATGTGCTACTGCTGATGGTCGATACCCATGCAGCGGACCTGCTGCACCCGCTGCGTGACCAACTGCCGGGCATCCGGCACTACATTCTGACCGACGCCGAGCGCGACGGCTATACTACCTATGCCGCGCTGGTGGATGGCGCTGCGACCAACAACCCACCCAACCCTGGCATAACGGGCGATGATCTATACAACATCATCTACAGTAGCGGCACCACTGGCCTACCGAAAGGTATCCAGATTAACCACCGTGTCCGGGCACTATATGGGGCCTTGTTTGGGCTGGCCTACCGTTATACTCCAGAGAGTATCACACTGCACACCGGCTCGATCATCTTCAACGGCTCGTTCTTAACACTGATGCCGTCCTTTTATCTGGGCGGGACTTATATTTTGCACCCCCGCTTCGACCCCGAACGCCTCATCGAAACTGTCGCCCAAGAAAACGTGACCCATATCAAAATGGTGCCGTCACAGATCGTCGCCATGCTCAATAGCCCGGCCTTCGATCCATCGGTCATGCAATCGCTGGAGATGGTCGGGACGGTGGGCGCACCGCTTCATCTGGAACATAAAACCGCGTTATCGCAGGCGCTACCGGGGCGCTTCTATGAGCTATACGGCCTGACAGAAGGCTTTATGACGATCCTTGATCCGTTCGATTTTGAGGCCAAGCCGGAATCGGTCGGGACACCGCCAACGCTGTTTGAGATGCGCATTGTTGACGACAACGATCAAGACCTGCCCCCCAACGAGATCGGAGAGATCATCGGGCGCAGCCCGTTGATGATGTCTGGCTATTATAAGCAACCCGGCCTGACCGCCCAAGCCGTGCGCGATGGCTGGCTGTATACGGGTGATCTGGGGTATGTCGATGAGGACGGCTTCCTGTTTTTGGTAGATCGCAAGAAAGACCTGATCATTTCCGGGGGGGTCAACGTTTATCCGCGTGATATAGAAGAAATTATGGTACGGCACCCACAGGTGCTTGAGGTAGCGATCTTTGGCGTACCGGATGATAAATGGGGCGAAACCCCGGTCGCGGCGGTTATCTGCCAAGGCCAACTGGACGCCGACACGTTACGCCATTGGATCAATGAACGTGTTGAGGCACGCTATCAAAAGGTGAGCCAGGTTACTATCCTGCCGGACTTCCCGCGTGGGGCCTCCGGTAAGACGCTTAAACGTAAGATCAGGGCGGATTATCTGGCAAAGTAAAGCGGGGGGGAGGGCAGCACGCCCTCCCGGAAAGGCACTTTAGGCCGGGTTACATATCATCGCCGGTGAACACGACGAAAGCCCCGTCCTCGATGATCTGAAGTACCGGATCATGAACCGGGTTGCGATCCTCATCAAAGCTAAACAGCCCCAGCGGACTGTTGAAGTCCTCAATACTAGCCAGCACATCGCGGATGTCTGCTGGGTCCGCGCTATCGGCACAGCGAATGGCAGTTCCCATCAGCCAGGCCCCGGTATACGCCTGGGCGCTGAACTGGTCTGGCAGTGAGCCGTTCGCTTCTTCATACGATACGATGAACGCAGCGGACAGATCATCGGTCGCATTGACGTTCCAAGCGGCCCCAACGATCACACCCTCCGCCGCTTCGCCGGCCTGTTCGATAATCGCCGGGGAGTTCAGCCCGTTACCGCCGATGATTGGCCCGTCGAAGCCCTGTTGCCGGGCCTGAGAGATGATCACCCCGGCTTCGGCAGCCAGTGATGAGACGACCAGCGCGTCCGGGTCATCTGCCAGTAAGTTGGTAAGCTGTGCGTTGAAGTCGGTATCGCCACGGGCAAAGGTTTCTTCACCCAGGATAGCAACATCATTTGCTTCGAGTGCTTCGACAAACACATCATACCCACTTAGTGTAAAGTCGTCGTCGTCACCATACAGCACGCCGACAGCTTCCAGGCCGAGTAGCTCGGTCGCCTGGGCAATGGTACCGGGGATCACGCTGGATTCTGGTAGGCTGTTACGGAACACGAAATCGCCCATGTCTGTAATGCCGGAGGCGGTATTGCTGACCCCCATGACAGGCACGCCGTTCTCTTGTGCGATGGGGTCGGCAGCAAAGGCTTCGGTCGAAAGTGTCGGGCCAAGCACAGCAACAACCCCGTCGCTTTCTACGAGTTTGGTCATCGCGTTGATCGCGCCTTCGGCGGCCCCTTCGCTATCCTCAAAAAGCACTTCCAACGTGACACCCTCACCCAGGTATTCACTCGCGTTGATTTCCTCAACCGCCAACGTCACGCTGTTGGATTGTGGCCCACCGTAAATGCTGATCGGACCAGATAGGCCGAAGATTGCGCCAATGGTGACCGTTTCCGGCAGGTTCTCCGGGGCGGGGCACTCGACATCGGCCCCCATGCCATCGGCCATATCTTCGGCGTCGTCCTGCGCCACGATTGCCATTGGTGCTGCCAATAGCGCAAAGAGCGCCAGCATAACAAATAAGTGTTTTTTCATTGTTACAAACATCTCCGTTAAATTTTTTGATCAATAATTTGTGTTAATCGCCTAACACAACTGCTTAAATTGTAACGCACAATATGCGACGCGGCAAAAACAAAAAAGTGCGGCAGGATGGCACAGAGACCCGCCCGTGGGTCGGATTGACGGTTTTGTAGCGCGGCGAGGCCCTGTTCAGTGTACGCCTGGTGGGAGGGCACAGAGGCCCTCCCCTACGCCGTTTTTGGGACAACCCCGGCTATTGGGTGCGATTGTTCTACTAGCTTGGCGGGAGCTTTCGCCAATCATCTGAAATGTAACCCTGTGTATCCGGTACCAGGGCAATCGCTTCAAATCTGAATTGACGTAAAAAAAGCATTTTGTATTGTTAAAAAGTATAGTGGGGGCTTTGCCCCCACACCCCCACAAGGATTTAGCAATCCTTGACCGGCGCTTTTTGGCGCAA
>DAOTUA010000292.1:0-4168 GCA_034437355.1 Anaerolineae bacterium
CTTTTATTGATCATCTTCCCGCCCACCACCTACACCCAAACCCCGATCACCCGCCAGCAAGAAGCCCAATCCGCCTTCCTCAACGGCGACTATAACACCGCCATCATCTTCTATGAAGACGCCCGCACCGCCGGCGTTCAAAACGCCCCCCTCTATTTCAACCTGGGCACCGCCTACTATCGCACCGGGGCACTCGGCCCCGCCCTGCTCAACTTCCGCCGAGCGCAAACCTACATCCCCCGCGACCCATCCCTCAACCAAGCTATCGCCACCATCTACGCCGAACGCCCCGACCTCCAACCCGACCCCCTCAACCCCCTCGACCGTACCGCCGCCATCACCACCAGCCTGATCACCCTCCGCGAAATCACAACCGCGCTGCTACTAGGCAGCCTGCTACTGAGTACCGGCCTCGCCCTGCTCATCCTGGCCCCATCCCGCCGACAAACCCTCGCCCCCCTGCTAACCGTTCTCGCTAGCCTGCTGCTGATGCTCGCGCTCCTGTGGGGCTGTATTGCCTACGTACAACAAGCCCGCCCCGCCGCCGTCACCCTCACCGCAACCACCCTCCACAGCGGCCCCGCCACCACCTACCTGCCCCTATTCGACCTCGGCCCCGCCGCCGACCTACGCATCATCAACCGCGACCAAGGCTGGGGCCATGCCGTCCTACCCGATGGACGCCATGGCTGGGCCCGCCTCGACGCAATCGGCTTCATCTCCCCCTAAACCGCCGCCGGGATCATCTCCAACGACCGCACCACCCGGCAACCGGCCCCCTCCAATTGTTCGATCTTATACTCCGCCGTCGTCTCCACCTGTTTAACCGTCGTCCCCCGATGCGCAATCATCACATTCGATGGCGTTCGTATCCCCGCCACATAGGCCGTAACCGGCTTCGTCATATGCGCTTGAATATACTCCGCAGCCTGGTTCTCCATCGTCCCGCCGATCTCCCCCAACAAAACCACCGCATCCGTGTTCGCGTCCTCCTCAAACCACCGCAACATATCTACAAAACTCGTCCCCGCCACCGTATCCGCCCCCGTTCCCATCACCAACCGCTGGCCCTTCCCCGCCACCGTCAATAAATACGTCACCTCATACAGCAAACTCCGGCTCCGAGACACCACCCCAACCCGCCCCGGCAGCATAATCTCCACCGGGATAATCCCCACACTTCCGATCCCCGGTACCGCCACACCAGGGCAATTTGGCCCCACCAACCGGCTCGGCGTATACCGGATATACTCCCGCACCCGCACCATATCCAATAGCGGAATATTCCCCGTCACACACACAATCAACGCGATCCCAGCGTCAATCGCCTCATAGATCGCGTCCGCTGCCTGCAAAGGCGGCACAAAAATTACACTCGTATTCGCCCCAGTCGCGTTCACGCCATTCTGCACCGTCTCAAATACCGGTTTGCCCAGCAACCACTCCCCACCTTGCCCCGGCATCACCCCACCAACCACATTCACCCCACTCTCGATCATCTGCCCCACATACACCTCAACCACCTGTTCCGCCATCCCCTGGATAATCACATGCGTATCACGCTCAATCATCCCCGGTTCGCCTCCACAATTTGCACCGCACGCCGCACCAGCCCCTCCAGCCGCGTATCCGTCAACACATTCGATATTCCCGCCGCATCAATGAACGCCAACGCCTCCGGCGAACCCGGCCCCCCAAGCCGGATCAAAACCGGTATCCGTGGCGGCTGGCCCTCATACGTCGCCACGATATTCTCCGCAATCTGCCCACACGAATTCATACCCCCAAACAAATTAACCATCACCACCTCATGCGCCTCGCGCTGCAACCCCAATTGCAACGCCATATCGATCTTTTCGCTGTGCGGCAGGTTCCCCACATCGATCAAACTGCCCGGCTGCACCCCGCGCACATCCGCCCGATGAACCCCATCCAACAACGCCAACCCACTCCCGGCCCCATCCGTAATACAGCAGATATTCCCCTCAAACCCCACATAAGTGATACCAACCTGTTTAGCCCGCCCCACAATCACCGAATCCGACTCCGCTGTATGCAACATATAGAAATTCGGCTGACGCTGCAACGCCGCATCATCGATCACCATACGCGGGTTCAGCCCGATAAACTGATTCGCGTGCGTAATCCCCAACGGGTTAAGCGATAAAACCTGCGCGTCATTCTCCATATAACAGCGCATCATCGCCTGTGTGATCAACGTGAAGCGCCCCCAATACACACGCGGTAAATTCAAACTACTCGCCATATCCCGCGCCTGATACTCGCGCAGCCCAATAAACGGATTAACCAACTGGTACGCCGTCACCACCATCTCATCCGCACTCGTCTGATACCGCGCCGTCACCATTAACTTACCCGTCGTATTATCCGTCTCAATCCTCAAATATACCCGCGCTTTGAGCATCACCGCTTGTTCGATCATGAGAATTCGTATAGTCATATTCTGACCGAACAACCGTCGGATGATCTCATGTAAATCCGCGTCCGCCTGCACCCCCACCGGCGGGATACTCTCACTACTCTGCGGCTTTAACATCACCGTTCCCCCCATATCCCGTACCGCCTGCCGCACCCCCTCATAAGACATCATCAGCACATGGTCCGGTGTTGCGATACCATACTGCTCAATCTCGTGCTTCGCCTGATACTCGTAAAGTTGCATACCCTCAAATCACCTCAACATCCTCCGATACGATCTGCACCTGTGGGTACATCTCTTCGACCCAACTTATCATCTGCCGCACCATCTTATCCACCTGCCCAGCGGAATTCGCCACCGTCACCAACGCAATCACCGCCCGCTGATGATCATCTAGCCGATCAATCTCAGAAGCCGCCACATTAAATGTATTTCGCAACCGCTTTAAAACAGACTTCACCACCGCCCGCTTATCCTTCAGCGTCAACGACTCCGGTAGATAAAAATCCAACGTACACAGTCCGACAAATGCTCGCATCTAAATTTCGTGTAGTCATATACAAAAGAGCAGGTTAATCACCAGAAAAACAAACCCAAAATTTGTCCCAATTAAAAGCCATATGGTAGACTGACAGTATTGTATCAGCAGACCAGACAAATAAAATACACTCATGCCCACAGGGGAAGGAAATCATGAATAGTAGAAAATTGTTCACCACCACTATCATCCTCATACTCAGCACACTGATCACCACCTGGGGGAGTGCGCAAAGCAACAGCGCCCTCACCAACCCCGGCCTCGAAAACCCCTTCATCAGCCTTAACGCCTCCCCTGCCGGGCAAAGCATCGCCAACGGATGGAACCCATGGCACATCCCCGCCGCAACCGATGCCCCAGACTTTGAAAACACCATGCCAGAATACTACGAAGCCACACGCTCCGACCGTATTCGCAGTGGCAACAACGCCCAACGCTACGAATCCTTCTTCGCCACCCACGACGGCGGCATTTTTCAGGTCGTCCCCAACATCGGAACCGGAACTGAAGTCACCTTCACCGCCCACGCCTATATCTGGTCATCCGGCCTGGACGATGAAAGTACCAGCACCGACGATGGGGACGTCCTGTTCCAGGTCGGCATCGACCCCACCGGCGGCACCAACGGCACCAGCGACGACATCATCTGGTCAGTCGCCACCGAAAACTACGACGAATACCGCGCCTACTCCATCTCCGCCATTTCAGAAAGCGACACGATCTCCGTCTGGGTTCGCTCCCGTGTCGGCTTCCCCGTCAAAACCAGCCGCATCTACATAGATGACACCTCCCTTGCCATCGAAGGCGACACCGACCAGCCAACGCAACCACCAACCGACCAGCCAACGCAACCACCAACCGACCAGCCATCGCAGCCACCAACCGACCAGCCAACCAACATACCAACGCAACAACCCAACACCGACCCCACCCCCACCCCGGATAACGCCACCACACCACCAACCAACGACAATACCGGCGGACCCACAGACAACACCAACGACACACCCACCACCGAACCCATTAACCAAACCTTCCCCGGTACCATCATCCACAACGTCCGCCCCGGCGACACCCTCAGCGCCCTCGCCGCACGCTATGGCAGCACCGTTAACGCTATCCAACAAGCCAACGGCCTCAGCAATTCTGCCCTCATCTTTGTCGGGCAAAACCTCATTGTCCCCGTAACC
>DAOTUA010000293.1:0-2529 GCA_034437355.1 Anaerolineae bacterium
GGTTGTGGTTGGCGGTGTCATTGCTGGTGTCGGTATCGGTCTCATTCAATGTGATAACTGAGGCCTCAACCGGCCCGGTGTCCCCCACGATGCCCACCGTCCCGATTTCGTCTGGCGGGACCTGTATCGTAAGTTCCAACGTGACGGGTGCGCCGTTGTTCAGCGTGCCGATGTTCCAATTCCCCGGCGAGGGATCAGGCCCGGAGGGGGTATAGGTGCCGGCACTTGGAACGAGAGTGATGACATCGCCAGGGAAAATAAGGGAATCCGTGAAAATATCGACGCTAAGGCCAGTCGCCGGGTCCGCGCCTAAGTTTTCCGCCGTCAGCGTGACGTTATAAGTCGTGTTTTCCTTCTGGGTGATGGCGGCCGTGGACCATGTGAGCGCCACGTTGGTTCCTGGTGGGATGGGCGGCGGTGCGACGGGCGGCGGTGCGACGGGCGGCGGTGCGACAGGTCCGGTGCTGTCTCCGCTATCGTCATCGGGCGGCGGCGCAACCGGGGGTAAGGTAGGGGTAGGTGTCACGGGCAGGTAGAGCGTGATGCTATCCGGCAGGAGATCGGGGTTTTCGATGCAGTTGAGGTCCGCAATTTCGGAGACACTCACGCCTAACTGCTGCGAGATGCTGGTGAGCGTGTCGCCAGGTTGCACGGTATACGGCAAGCCAGACGTATCGACCACACACGGCGGCAGTTGGGCCACAAGCGAAGGCGGCGGGTTGGCGGGCAGTTGGTAGTTGAGGAACCCAAGCTGACCGCCCTGCAACGGCCCAGCTAACCGGAACCACTCGTCTACCGGGATAGGTTGCGGCGATGTCCAGTTGCAGCTAAGAACCAGCACATCGTTTTCGACCCGGTCAAGCCCTTCGTTCTGAATGATGGTGTTCAGGTTGCGCGAGGTGAACCCGGCAGGGATTTCGATCTGGGTACCGTCCGGGCAGGTGATCGTGGCGATGCCGTCTAGCGTGGTTACGTTCATCTGGGTTTCGTCGCCCTGGAGTGCAATGGTAGATCCCATCGAAATATCAACGGCGTTGGCGCGGATGTTCACTTCAATATCTTGCGGCCCTTGCACATAGAGCGTATCCGGCGCGTTGGCACAATTGCCGGACCCCACCCCGGCAGTAAAGTAGAACGATTGCAGCGGGTTATCTAGCGTGTCGCCCTCGGCGGTGACGGACCCGGTTAGGATGAAGATCACGCCCTGTCCCGGCAGTGTTCCCGGCAACACCGTTTGCAGCTTAAGCGCCGCCAGTCCCCAGGTTTCGCCGCCCAAGTTGAGTGGGGCGGTTTCTAGGCGGGCCAGGTTTGTTAGCGCGGTAACATCCCCCGGAATGGCAAAGGAGCTATCGGCCCCCGGTACAAACTGCGCCTGGACCTGATCGTTACCATAGCAGGCCGTGTTGCGATCAAGCGTCCTGCAAAAAGCATCGAACTGGTCCAATGCGCTATCGACCAGTGAGCTACACGTCACCTGCGCGTTGCTCACAGTGGTGCTGGCCCCGATGAACAGCACAAAACCCAATACCAACCACCGACGTAATGCAAGAAACATGGTCCATCCCCTACATATCAGATCAGATTCATTTTGAACGGCCCAACGTGGGCATCTGCTCACGGCACGGTGATCATAAAACCGAGCTAGCGAAGTCACGCTATTATAGAATAACTTACGATGGATTGCTACTTCAGCGTTGGGGTGGGGTGCCTTTCGACGGATTTCTATATACGATCAACAAGCCGTGTCGCCAGCGTGCGTATAGATGATTTTGATAATATACGTCTGATGTGAAATAGCGGATTTTTGCTTATCTTTATGCTTTTCTCTTCTTTCTTTCAAGAAAGAAGCAAAGAAAGCGATGAGGAGGTATTTTCAATGAAAACGGACGCTTTTTGTCCACTTTTTCTGGAAAAAGTGGTGGGGTGTGGGGTGAAACCCCACAAACCGTTCTAAAGGATAAAGCGGTAGAAGCAGGTGTTGAACACGCTATCACCACGCTGGCAGAATCTATCGACAAGCTGCCATTCAAGCCAATGCAACTCGATGCCATCCGGCCTGAGGGGGCCATTTATACTAAGCCGAAGCATCACTCAGGAAGCGGCACACACCTTAGAGGGGCATTTGATCAACGTCTAACGCCCGCTGCTCTAATCTGACGATTCTCCTACGAAATAAGCCTCACAATCTTACCGAGCTTATCTTTTTGTTGGTTATTTATCCAAAACGCGCCCAATACCCCTAGATTTATCTATGGGGATGTAGGGTGTGAAAGTTTGTGGTAAAATGATAGTTGTCAGTCGCGGAACTGCAATCCCCACTGACCCTCCAATCTAGCAGAATCAGAGCTTATGACCCAGTATATCGACATTCGACGTACACATAAATACCAACTCTACCAAAACAAGCGCAACAAGCATCTTGTGAATGCTGTTGATATTGCTGGCATCATTTGGAATCATTCGTTAGCGTTGAGTAAGCGATACTACAAGCTCACTGGGAAAGCGATTAACTTCAATGCACTGAAGAAA
>DAOTUA010000294.1:0-6180 GCA_034437355.1 Anaerolineae bacterium
GGTCGATTGCACCTACCCGCCGCCGGGGGGGTTCGGGGTGGTGCAGGCCGCCAACCCGCAGATCAGCGCGTTGCTGGGCTGCCCGGTCGGTGCGCCGCCGGTTGTGGCTGAGGTGGCGAGTGCCCATCAAGCCTATCAAAACGGGTTTATGGTGTGGATGGCCCTCCCCGGCGGCGGCGGGAATATCTACGCTTTTAGCCAGACCGGGTTCTACCAGCGTTACCCGGATACCTGGACGGCGGGGTCGGACGCGGTATCCGGTGGCAACACCCCACCGGACCCGGCCCTGATCGAGCCGATACGCGGATTCGGGAAGGTCTGGCGAGAGCAACCCAACCTGCGCGATACGCTCGGTTGGGCCACTACCTCCGAAACAGGCGCGACCGCCCACACGATCCAGTATGATAACGGGCTGCTGATCGCGCTCCCACAGACCGGGCAAATACTGGCCCTAGCCGATGATGGGACCTATACCAGCTACTCCGGGCGTTACTAACTCAACCAATAAGGGGACAACCTCATGCGGCAAGTTGCGGAAAATATCTATCAGATCACACAGTTTATGGTGACAAATTACTATGTGGTGATTACGCGGGACGGCCTGATTGTGATTGACACCGGGTACGACGACCGGGTTGTGCGGCAACTCTCGGAGGCGCTCGGCAAAATTGACCACGATCTAAGTGACATCCGCTATATTCTGATTACCCACGAACACCCGGATCACATCGGCGGCTTAGCGGCGTTACAGGCCGCCACCCACGCCCGCACCATTGCCCACCAAGACGGGGTGCCCTACATCCACGGCGAGCAACCTCTCAACATGGCGGACCCCGCCACGCTGTCCGGCTTGGATGCGTTCATTTACGGGCGTATGAGCGCCAGCCCTTTAAACATCGCGCCTGCAACCGTTGATCGTGTTGTAACCGATGGCGATACCCTGGACGACATCCTGCCGGGGTTGCAGGTGGTCCATCTACCGGGCCACGCGGACGGGCAAGCCGGGTATTGGTTGCCACAAGGCCGGGTGTTGTTTGGGGGGGATGTCGCCGGCAATTACCCGATCATCGGCCTACAAAAGCCCCTGCGCCCAGCCGCGCCGGATTGGTCGGCGGTGGTCGGGTCTATGCAAAAGGCGGCAGCCCTGGGGCCGCAATTGCTGCTATTAGGTCATATCAACCCGGTACGCCGGGATGTTGCCGCTGCGCTCAACCGAGCCGCTAGCCAGTAAGGGGCGATGCGCTAGCGCAAAGGTGAACGGTTTGTAAACTTTTGCACGTCATGCCTCAATATCGGCTACAATGGCGATGTTGTAACCCTAATTATACGCTACGGAGGTTAAACCATTGTCCAGGATTGTAACGATTGTCATCAGTGTGCTATTGCTCATCGCGCTTGCAGTTGGTGGGTGGTTCTTCTTTACCGATAACGCACAGATCACCGAAGATGTGCAGGATAACACCGAACAACTCGAAGCCAGCCAACCGTCAGAGATCGTGTTCCGCATGGACCCGGAGCAATCTCAAGCGGAGTTTAACATTGATGAGGTCTTACGCGGCGAGGACTTTACCGTTGTCGGCGTCACCAATCAGATTGCCGGAGATATTCGGGTTAACCGAGACAATCCCGCCGAAAGCACCGTTGGGGAGATTCGCATTAACGCCCGCGACCTGACCACCGACGCCAGCAACCGTAACCGGGCGCTGCGGCAGGTCATCCTACGCTCATCCGATGATGCCTATGAATTTATCACCTTCCAGCCGACTAGCCTGACCAACATGCCAGAAAGCGTTACAGTCGGTGAGCCGTTCGAGTTTCAAATTGTTGGGGACTTAACGATCATTGATGTCACCAACGAAGTGACATTCGATGCGACCGTTACGCCGCTATCGGAAACCGAGATAGAAGGGACTGCCGAGACCGTCATCATGTACCCAGATTGGAGCCTGACTATCCCCAGTGTGCCGTTTGTCGCCAGCGTCGATGAGGACGTGCTGCTGCGGCTGTCGTTCGTGGCAATCGAGGCTAGCCAAGCCCCCGATACTACCGAGCCGGAAGCCACCGAAGAAGCCGGCGCATAACCTGGGCGTTAACGACTCAGGTAGCCTGCTTGAATCCCCCACCTATCCCATAGGCATCAAGTTAAGGCAAGTGCGCGGCGTTTGGCCCTGACCCTCGGTCCCTCTCCCATCGCTTCGCAGGGTTCGCATCGCGTGATTTAGCCCCTCTCCCAAACGTGCCTTTGGCACTGGGAGAGGGGTTTGGGGTGAGGGCTGAGTCGTTACAAATGGACAAATTTTGACCACTTTTTCTGGGAAAAGTGGTGGAGTGTGGGGTAAAACCCCACCAAACCTGACAGATTTTGAATTTCACATAGAACATACTATAGCTTGGTAGACAGCCTTGATTCATCAAGTCTTTACAGGTATCTTGTGACTTAGGGGTCATGTGTGCGTGCCCCTACCCCAGAATAGACCGGGTGGTATGTATAATGGCTTATGAAATCTCATGGTTGATCGAAAATCGCGTGGTTCACCTGCATGTGTTTGGCACAGTCTCAATAGCAGAAGCACGCCAAGCCTACGATGCGCTGTTGGTCTGCCATGAAAAAGGCACAGCACCAATCCACCTGATCCTGGAACATACCGGTATCGAAAAATTCCCACTGACACTTAACCCATACAATTTCATCATTGAGGGCGGTTCGCCAGCCAAGGGCGGTTGGATGCTGATCGTTGGGGATAACCGGCAAGCGCGGTTTTTGGGGATGCTGTTTTCTTACGTCGCCAAGGTGAAATCCCGCGCCTTTCTCAAGCGCGAGCAGGCGCTTGAGTTTTTGTACGACACCGACGCGACCCTACGCGATAACGTCGCGTCTTAGCGTTGTTACCATGCCGCGCCTGATCTATATTGCGAATATCCGCCTGCCAACCGAGAAAGCACATGGCTTACAGATCGTGCAAATGTCCGAGGCTTTCGTTGAGGCAGGCGCAGAGGTTAGGCTGTGGGTTGCCAACCGGGTTAACACCCATCAGATGCAAGCCATTGATGATCTGTACGCCTATTACGGTGTGGACCGCTGTTTTACCATCCGCCGCTTGCCCACATTAGATTTATTGCCACTGGTTCCCGGTCGGGTAGATGCGCTGGCACGGGCGATCTTTTACATCCAACTGATAACGTTTATCTTGAGTGCGGCGCTACGGTTGTTTTTCACCCAGGCCGATATTGTCTATACCCGTGATGCACGCATGGCGCGGGTTGTCAACTGGATCAAGCCGGGGCGGGTGGTCTATGAGGCGCATCAACTGGCAGTTGGGGCGCTGGGAGTGCGCAATCAGGCGGCGGTCGTCCGAACAGCGCAGGCCGTGATCAGCATTACGCCGCGTTTGCAAACCGACTTGCAAGCCCTGGCAGGCCGGGCAGACGAGCGTTTTATGGTGGCGCATGATGGCGTCCGGGCGCGAAGGTTTGCAAATTTGCCGGGCATCCGCACAGCCAGGGCGCGGCTGGGGTGGGATGAAGGCGCGTTTGTGGTGGGGTATGTGGGGCGGCTACACACCATGAAACAGGAAAAAGGCATCGGGACGTTGATCCAGGCGTTGGCGGGCGTACCTGGGGCGAGTTTGGCGCTCGTGGGTGGGCCGGATGATATGGCGGCGGCTTATCGTGAGCAGTGGCTAGACCTGGGGCTGGCGTCGGAACAGTTCTTGTATGTGCCACACGTCCCACCGGATGAGGTCCCGGCGTGCATGGCGGCGCTAGATGTTTGTACGATGCTACTGCCGTTTACGCCGCATTTTGCCTACCATGCTTCGCCGTTGAAGCTGTTTGAGTACATGGCAAGCGGGCGGGCCATCGTCATCACGGATTTACCTGGTTGGGCCGATGTCGTGCGTCATGAGGAAAACGTGCTACTGGTGCCGCCATCGGATGTAGACGCGCTACGGGCAGCCTTGCGCCGGCTCCAAGCGGACCACGCTTTACGGCAGCGGTTAGGGGACCAGGCCCGCCGGGATGCGATGCGCTATTATACGTGGGCGGCCCGCGCCCGTGCGATTCTGGATCAGGTGCAGGCGGCAAGCTGAGTAGTTACGGAAAAAGTGATGGGGTGTGGGGTGAAACCCCACGATATTCTAGCGTTACCTGAGTTGCTACTTGACCGTCACGATTGAGGCTTGGCCCAAAGTTGCTTAGCGGTGCGGTTGGATGCGCCATAGCGTGAAATCATCATCGGCAAAGCCTTTGAGATTGGCGTGATAGGATGTCACGGTTATCTCATCCGCTAGTTCCTCAAGCATCCGTTGGACGTTCGGGTCTTGGTGAACGGTATCGGACAGAATAATATCGGAGCCGTCCGATTGCCCTTCTAGCCGCGCCGAGATATTGATGGTAGTCCCGAAATAGTCCAGGC
This sequence comes from Anaerolineae bacterium, assembly GCA_034437355.1. Classification (GTDB taxonomy): domain Bacteria; phylum Chloroflexota; class Anaerolineae; order Aggregatilineales; family Phototrophicaceae; genus DAOTTY01. The sequence goes on from DAOTUA010000294.1 coordinate 4,415, forward strand.
GGTCGTTAAGTGTCACGGCGATGGCCTTGCCCATATGAATCCCAACCCGTAATTGAAGGACTCGCCCGACACTTTCCGGGTGGGATAGGTCCGCGTGGGCACGCAGCATCGCCCGGACCGCTTTTTCTGGTTGGCGAAACACCGCCATGACCGCATCGCCAATGGTTTTGACAATGGCCCCGTCCTGCTCGCGGATGGCGTCGCGCAGGATGTCGAAGTGGTTCATTACCAGCCCAAAGGCCGGCGCATCCCCGACTTCGCGGTACATTTGGGTGGAGGCGCGTAGGTCGGTAAAGACGAATACCAGGTTGCTGATCTCGATCTGGTCGTGGGGGCGTAACGCCTCCGATGAGAACAGATCACGGAAAACTTGCCGGGTCGTGACCTCGGCAGCGGTCACGGCTTGGTCACTCCAGATGAGGTGTTCTAGCACAAAAAGTTGCTCGGTGTCGGTATCATTGGTCAGCGTGATGTTGGCATCTGGGCGGATGTGCGGCTCGTCGGGCTGCTGATCGTGCAGCATGGCGGCAGTAATCGTCAGGGTGTTGTTGGCGTCGGGCTGGACGCGCAGGTAACGCTCGCCGGGTTGGGTCATGGTGCGGGCACGGTAGCGCCCTATCGAAATGCTGGCCTGGACGGTGCGGCTTTCGCCGGGTTGGAGAAGCTGCTGGATGTCGATATGGGGGGTGGTTTCGGGACCGCCAACACAATATTCGGTGTTGATGAGGTCGCGTATCTGGCGGCTGGGTTGGAAGATGAGTTCGACGGACTGCTCGAAGTTGGCGTTATAGTCGATATGGCATACATCGCAATGGGTGGTCCGGGTAATATTTTCCAGGGTCGGGACGGAGACTTTCGCGCCACGGCATAGCGGGCAGAGCAAGTCCCAGCGCATATCTAGCAGGCCGACCCGGGTCGCGATGAGACAGGCATCGAGCAGATCGCGGCGCGGGAGTTGCCAGGCATCGGCTAATTTGTAGGGACGTATCGACACGGCGCTGAGGTCGTCGGCATGGGTGATATAATCATGTAGGCGGGCGGCAATGGGTGGGGTGGACCCGGCATCGACCAGGGCTTGTTTGAGTGATGCGAGCCGGGCTTGACCGCCGTCTACAAACGTCACATCGCCAACGTTAATCAATGGGGAATCGGTCAGCGTGCTTTGAGATTGAATGATGGTGTCGTATTGCCGAAACACGCCTGGAAAATCCATACCGGAGAAACTGCGGTGGATGAGTGGGCGCAAGATGTGATAGCGCGGGTGAATCCAAAGCTGGTAATCCAGAAGGGTGCCGCCGTCATCGCGGGGGGTCATGATAAGCTGCTGGTAGATGTGGTCGAATATCCCCCGGCTATAGTTTCGGTGGGTGTTGTTGTAATAGGGTTTCACCCATTGGAACGGTTCTTCCGTCCATTGCTGTACCCAGAACCCTTCGATAGTCTGTTGGGCGGTTTTACGGTTGTTAACCAGGTCGCCGGTATCGACACGGGTAATGGGAGAGTGTCCCAGGTCGTGATTCAGGCGGTCGGTATCGGCGACATATACCCATAGCGCATCGGGTGAGGATTGTAACGTCAGTTGCCATTGGTAGTGTAGTGGCGGTTGTGACATGGCGATAGCCCTTCCAGTAATAAATAGTTGCTATGATCGCTAGTTGCTATGCTTCGATCCTTTGCTGGGGTTTCACCCCAAACCCACCCCTTTTTCCAGAAAAAGTGTAACTGCTCAGCCTGCTCCCCACCCCGGCGCTAAAGCGCCACCCCTC
>DAOTUA010000295.1:0-3272 GCA_034437355.1 Anaerolineae bacterium
GGCACTGGGAGAGGGGCTAAATCACGCGATGAGAAGTCCCCCTCTCCCCGCGAAGCTGTGGGAGAGGGGGATTTAGGGGGTGAGGGCGGGTGCGATACCGTAAGATATGTTTAGTACCTGAGTAGTTACGCATTTTCTCACAACTCAGTTCTTTCGCTTGAACATACCCAGATCAGAGCAGGGTGAACATGGCCAATGCCGGGGTTTTGTAGGACACTGTAAAATCATGTAAACTGATACTAGCTAGAGTTTTTACAACAATCGAGAGACGCCCATGCTGCCACAGGATGTCGTAGATACCGTTCAACAACAATATCGTTCTAAAAAGACCTGGGCCACGCGCCAGGCTATCCACGAGAAGTACACACACCCGAAGCAGAACTTTAGTGAATGGGTGATGAACCTCTACCCCTGGCAAGGCCAAGAAACCGTCCTGGACATTGGGTGTGGGCCGGGGCGCTATCAACACTTCTTCGCAGAAAATCATAAAGATGTGCGCTACTACGGCCTGGATTATTCTTATGCCATGCTAGAAACACACCCCACCCCAGGCCAAATCACACGCGGCACGATGCAGCAACTCCCCTTTGCCGATAACACGTTTGAGGTGGTGATGGCCAACCATGTGATGTACCTCGCGCCAGACATTAACGCCACCATTCAAGAAATCCGGCGGGTGATGAAACCCGGCGGCGTGATGATCGCTGCCACCACCAGCACCACCTCCACCCCGCAGTTCCGCGAATTGTTTCGGCGGGCGATCTTGCTGGTATCCGCGCCGGGGCGCTCGCGTGAAGTGATTATCCCAGAGACGCTGCACGGGCGCTTTGCGCTAGAAAACGGCTCGCATATCCTATCCAAACATTTCTATGCCGTCGTGCGCTACGATCTGCCGTCCGCGTTTGTCTTTCCAGAAGTGGACCCGATTATGGACTACTTAGAAGCGACTCGCGCTATCCGCGAACCGCAACTGCCGGAGGGTGTCACCTGGGATCAGGTCATGCTGATCATGCGCGAGCAAATCTCGAACCTGATTATCAGCCTGAATGCGCTCGTGGTAGATAAGCTAACCGGCGTGTTGATGGCGACCGATGAGGGCGGTTTTATCCGTCCCTTTGTAGAAATACAACAGGCTGAGGCCACTGACAATTAACCCGGTAAAATCAGGAAGCGACCGATGCTAACAGTTGCCGACGCCCTACGCATGGATATTTTACGGGGGGCCACGGTGGTTGCCGGCGAAGCGGGACTCGATAGAACGATAACCTGGGTGCATAACTCCGGTGTGCCAGACGCCTACAACTGGGTTAATGGCGGTGAGTTGGTGCTGACGACCGCCTTCACCATGCCGCAAACGCTCGCCGAGCAGACCGACTATATCGAAGCCATGGCACACAAGGGCGTTGCCGGGCTGGTGGTGGCTGTGGGCCGTCACTTGCAAGAACTCCCCGCCGCCTGGCAAACCATCGCCCGGTCGCATCAGCTCCCGCTGATCGCTATCCCTTACCAGGCACGCTTTGTCGATGTGGCGCGGGCTGTTAACGAGCAGATCACCCAGGAAGGGCTAAACGCGCTGCGGCGGGCCTTGCAGATCAATCAGGTGTTATCCCGGTTGGTGCTAAATGGCGGCGGCTTGCAAGACCTGGCCGACGAACTCGCCCGCTTAATTCAACAGTCGATCAGCATCGAAACGGACCGCTTCCAGGCGTTGGCCTTCGCTAATATTGCCGAGTACGACGAGGCCCGCCGTTATACGCTAGAACACGGGCAGACGAACCCGCAACTGATCCAGGCGCTTTCCGATAGGGGCGTGCTGGATCACATCCGTAATACGCTGCGGGCTTATCAGTTGCCGCAAATGCCGGATGTCGGGCTGGAGATGGAACGTATTCTCGCGCCGATAGTCGTCCATGGGGAAATATACGGCTATATGTGGGTGATTGCCGACGGCAGCCCGCTAACCGATATTGACTGGATGGCGCTAGAAAGCGGCGCGACCATCGCCGCGCTGATGATGCTGCACCGCGAGGCCGTCCAAACGGCGGAAGCCTCGCTTAAAGGTAGCTTGATGGCGCAGCTAATCGAAGCCAACGGCGAACGCCAATCTGTTTTGGCAGACCAGGCGCTACGCTATGGCGTCGATCTGGCGCAGCCGTTCCGGTTATTGGTACTGGATGCTCCGGCTAAGGCGGATAACGGCCCGGTCCGGTTATACCGCCGCGTGAACCGGCTGATAGACACACAAAACTGGCACGCCATCGCCAGCCAGTTTGCCGGGCAAGTGGTGGTACTGCTAGCGGATAAGACCGCCGAAGCGGTCATCGGTGGGCTAGCCCGGTTAGAGGCGACGCTGTGGATCGGGGTGAGTGGCGCACACCGGGGGCAAGAGGCGGTCCCCACCGCTTATGCCCAATGCCACGAGGTGCTGACGATACGCCGCAAGCTACCAGCGCCGGGCCAGGTCGTTTGCTTCGATGATCTGGGTTTTTTGCACGCACTGTATCATGCCGGGGCAGGGAGCTTGCAGGGCAACCCGTATGTATCCCGGTTGCGAGAGCTACGCGAAGAAACACAGGCGGACCTGTTCCACACGCTAGAAACGTACCTGGATATGGGCGGGAATGGGGTCGCCACCGCCGAGGCGCTCCATATCCACCGTAGCACCCTCAACTACCGCCTACAGCGGATCACACAGGTGGTAGCAACCGACCTTTCGGACCCGGCGATACGCCTAAATTTACACGTTACGCTTAAACAAATGCGGTTGTTCGAGTAACGCGGAGCGGTTTCACACCGCACCCCGTCACCACTACCGGACGACGGCGAGCGCGGCGAGGTCGTCGGTGGTGCGGACGGCATCTGCCGGAACCCAGCCCGTTTGCGGCCCGTTCATCACTTCTAACCAGGTGCTATCGGGGTTGCGGCCTGTAATGATTAGTCGCTCTCCGATAGTCAGTTGGCGGATCATTTCGCCATCGGCGGCGGGGGTAACTCGTAAGACGGTATTCGCTTGTGTCCACCCGCTAGCTGTTGCAGCGCTGATCCTCTCCAGCGCATCCGTTAGCACCCACCCGCTATCGGAACCATAGCGTATCTGTGTCCAGCCGTCGTCGGTGGCTAATATCTCAACGGTTTCTTGTGCCGAGATCGCTATCACAACAGCAGCCGTTACGGATGGCGTACTGCGGGCGCGGACATCAGTTAAGGTCCGGGCGAGGGGTAACCTATCGGAGATCGGGGCGGGGGAGGGGTTATCTGTGGGGGGGCGGGTT
>DAOTUA010000296.1:0-20780 GCA_034437355.1 Anaerolineae bacterium
CACTTTTTCTGGAAAAAGTGGTGGGGTGTGGGGTAAAACCCCACCAAACCTGACAGTTTTTGAATTTCACATAGAACGTATAATGTAACGCCTCAAGGGGTGGGGGGAGCAGTGGCGGCTAGGCTAAGAAAACGTGTAACTGGTGGTGGGGCCGGCGGTAAACGTATCCCTCGTTAAAGAGACGGCCCTGGGCGGTATCGGTCGGTTGAGGGATCAAGCGCACTCGCAATTGATCGATGCTGGGGCTACCGAGGGCGGCCCAACGGGTATAGCTCTGGTCGATCTCCAGGAACGCATCGACCCCGGCGAAGCAATGTGTATCGCCATTGTCGTTGGCCCCAACAAAGGTCGCGCTGGTGTTGGAGATGAGCGCAAAGCCGCGCCCACTAAGGCCGTAGACCATTTTGTCGCCTTCGACGGTGTAACACACAAATTCATAACCATCCGGGACGTTCATCATCAGGTACGGCACAAAACCGTCCCAGTATTGGCGGGCGGTTGGGGCGGCCCCCAGGTGACAGTGTTCGGCATCAGCCGACATCAACAGGTGTAAGCGGGCGCTATCCAGGCCGCGCACCTCATTCGAGTAGAGGCGTAAGGCGCTGCCGCCGCCCATGTAAAGATGCTGCATCGGCGGGCGGGCGCTCCCCTGGATGGGCACGAACGAGCAAGACCGAACCGGCCCGGCGTGCCACTCGTCGTTATCGGTGCGCTGGAAAGCCGCCATGATCTGAAGGCCGTCTAGCAGCAGGGGCGTAACGATGCGCCCACCGGGGCGTAACTGTTGTTTCCAGGCGGGGGGGATGTCCCAGATGGCGACCGATGAGATAATCCGGTCGTAGGAAGCGCGGGGCGCGTAGCCGGCAGCGCCATCGCCCGGAACGATATTAACCACCCCCTGTTTGTTGGTGCGGAGGTGTTTCTGGGCGGCATCGGCAACGCTGCGGTCAATCTCCATGGCGGTGACGAGACCATCCGCGCCGACCATATGCTGGGCTAGCCCGGCGCTGTAGCCTGTCCCGGCCCCGATGATGAGGACATTTTGACCGGGTTGGAGGTCGGCTACGGTGAGTAAGAAAGCAATTTGTGTGGGTTCATCGGACCCGCCAACAAAGCCGCCGGCGTCGTCGGTGCGGTTGTAGATCGCCTTATCCGAATAGACATCTTCCAGGGGCACGCCCGGCAGAAACAAATGGCGTGGCACCGCCCGGAAAGCTGCCGCCACGCGCTCATCTGCCAAGCTGCCTGCCGCCTGCATGGTATTGACCAGGGCTTGGTTATTCAAAGGCGACTCCTGTCATGAGCCTACGCGCTGGCATACCAGGCGCGGCGCTTGCGTAAAGAGACGCCGCCGTCGTCCTCGTCGCGGCGGCGGGCGGTGCGCACACGCCCGGAAGCGTCGATGTTAACCTGGCCGGCTTTCTGTAACCGTGCGAACTCCTCCGGTGTGATGACCGGGGCGGGTTCGCCTGCGAGTCGATCCAGGCGGTCATCCAGGTCGTTGGTATCCTGCGTTGTGTTGTTGGTTTCGTCAGTCATTGTTGTTACTCCCGTGTTCATCAGATTGTTCATCTTCAAGCGTTATCCCTACCGACCCCATCAAGTCATCCAGGGAGAGGTTTTCGCCGTTGGCATCGGCTAGGCGCTTGCGTGCCTGGATAGCGTCGCCACAGACGAGGCAGCCGGGGTTGCGGGGGATGGTCACCCACACCGCGCTATAGGGTGGCGATACGGTCCCTTCTAATATTTCTAGGTGACGGTTGGCCATGATGACGGTATTACCTGGCATGTGCTGGTAAGCATCGGACCCGGCAAGCAGTTCGTTGAGTGTTAGATCCGCTTGGGCCGACGCCACGCGGACGACATGCAGCCATAGGCCCGGTTCGCTTTCTAGTGTGCCAGACTCCCCTATCATACCATAGTCGAGGTCGTCGCCGTCAGAAATATCGGACAGGGCCAGCCCTTCGCGCAGTTCGGCGGCCCAACACGCATAGCACGGTTCGGCGGGTTGGCCTGGATGGAGGATCACCACGTCGCCGCCCTCGCCGCGTTCGTACACCCCGGCATAGACGGACGGCACGCCGGCTTTGAGGCAGGCATCGTTAATGAGGTATTTCACCTGTTCCTGGTCTACCCCGATCACGACGACATCGGCCTGATCGAGCGCGTCCATGTGGTCCTCAATTTTACCGAAGCGCGTTTCGACCTGGGCGGCGGGGTTGCGCTGGTGGATGAGGTGGGCGACGGCATCGACCTTAGGCTGGCCCAAGTAACGGCGGTCTGCGACATGGCGAACCATATTGCTCTCTTCGAGCGTATCGTTATCGACCAGAACAAACCCGCCGACGCCACTCATGGCTAGGCTGTGAGCGACAAAACCACCGCCGGACCCCAAGCCGATCACGGCGACAGTGGCCCGTTGGAGGCGCTCCAGGTTGGCCGCCCCGATTAATCGTTCTACGCGGTCCCAGTCGCTCATGCGTCGTCTTCGTCACTGGTAGCGGGCGGGGTATCGGCGGTGGTTTCGACAGTGGCGGGTTGTGGGGACGCTAGCGGGTTGGGGTTCCAGCCGAGCGTATCCTCTGCGATGTAGATATATTCCAGGAGTGTTTTGTCTGGGGACCACTCGAAATCGTCCGGGTCTGGCACGAGTTCGGCGTAGGTCCATTGGCGGCGGATGAGGTCGTAGAGGTCCTCACCGGGTTGGATGCTGGCAAAGGGGATTTTGTAGACATCCGGCGAGCTGTGGGGATAGTCGGCCTGGGTTGCGAGTAACAAGAAGTGAGTGGCACCTTCGCGGGCGGTCAGGAAGCAGACTTCCATTGGCAGTTCTTCGTCGGTGTTCCATAGCAGCACTTCGACCATCATCCCGTCGTCCTCTAGCAGTTTCATCTCTTGGTAGGCGCGGGTTTGGCTGACGAGGTGCCACGGATAACGCATCAGGCGCGGGAAATTCCGGCTAGGTAGGACATGGGCGACGATGGGGACAAAGTTGGTCATGCCACGGGCGATATACCAGAAGTCGATGCGGCTGACCTGCCCGTTGCCCTGATCTTGGGTTAAGAAGTTGCTGGCTTTATCGGGGTCGGCAACGGTAGCGGGGTGGTCGATGGTTAGAATGGGAGCGATCAGAAAGCCGATTTTATTGTTGGGCTGGTTGATCCACTCGAAGGCGGTTCGTAAGTCGCCGCCGGAGGGATGGATCATCCAGCCGGGCTGTTTGTGCCAATCTCCCAAATGGTAAAGCGGCGCGTCCCATTTGGCGGTAGATGTGCCGTAGCCGTTGGCGCGTTGTTTACGGGCGATCTCCCAATTTTCGCGCAGCCAGTGCAGCACATCGTCTTGCCACTCGCCGCCCTGCTGGAAGGTGTGAGTCTCGCGAACCGCACCTTCGCCGGGGGCGATGGTGTCTAGCACGTAAACGGATGTCTGGTTGCTGCCGCTGTCCTTCATCACCAGCCCGATCATTGCTTCGCCGGTTTCATCTTCGATGTACTCTTGCCCGGCAACCACGATTTTATCGAGTACGTGTTCGGATAGATATAACTTGGGGACTTCGACCCCGTTCACTAAGTTTTTGACAGTATTTAGCATGTTTCGTTACCTCCGTCGGCGTCCCTTTGCGGTGATATTCTCTTCGATGCCCGGCCAATCCCCGGTATGCCGCCAGGTATAGTAGGCATACAACCACTGGACAGCCCAGCCGGTGACAGTGACAGCGGTCGAACGGCTGGGGTTCCAACCGTAAGTGCTACCGTCTTTGGGGTTAAATAGGCACAGTTGGCCATCTTCGTACTGATGCTTTTCGCTGTAGACGTGTGGGCGCAGCACATAAGCCTCGGCGGGTCGGTTGGGGTATTCGGCCGGGTAGACGACTTTCAAGGTGTGTTCCGATTGTTCGACAGTGGACATATTCAAATGGACGGTCCCTGTCCAGTATAATAGCCCGTTCATGTTGGGGACGGTCAAACGAAACGTGTCTTGGAAAGCGGCACGCATCGCTTCGACCTCCAGCCGTAAACGGGGGGATACATTGCTTCGGGTTCCCCACCATGCAGACATCGCAACGCACTCCTTATCAAGCTAGTTGGTTTCACAGTGTTTATTGTACCACCAATCGGGCGATGATGAGGCGTTCGGGGATAAAGCCCATATAAGTTTTTTGAAAAAATACTGCTGGTCCATTTGTTTATGCTTTCTTTGTGGCCAGAAAAAGACGAAAATAAGGTTATCCGCTAATTGCTCGGCCCTCACCCCCGAACCCCGACAAGCTTTTGCGTATCTGTTCAGCAGGGTGAACATGGCTGAAAGTGGTAAAACCCGCTACCTCCCGCCGCTTTAGCGCCGTGATGGGGGGCAAGCTAAGTCGTTACAAAGAGAAAAGCATGAATTGAGAAGCTAACCGCTATTTCACATCCGGCGTGTTATGAAACCCTGACCCGCCCTTGTGCGTATAAACGGGTAGGCAATCTGTATATAGATACTGAGGAAAGTTATGAGACACCTTTTACGTTTGGGACTGATGGTGTTACTGATGGCTAGCGGCGCGATGGCGCTAGCTCAGAACAACGACGATCTTGACCCGTGTTATGAAACCGAAATCCGTTCACAAACGATTGTCAACCCGATGACCGGGCAGCCGGTCACCATCAACCAAGAAGTTGATGTTTACAATGAAGCGTGTGATGGCATCCGAGATGAGCGCGTGAACAGCGGCCCGAATGAACGCGCTGCCGAGGCTGCGATCTACTGTAAGGGGTACGGGGTAGACATCTACGATATTGGCTGGTCTGGGGAGGGTGAGCTAGTGCTACGCGCAACCTGGGCCGAGATCGACGCGGTGCCGAACCCGCCAGCCACCAACACGCTGATCGATGGGGTGCCGGGGTTTGCGCTGTATCGGCTAACAACCGGCGAGTTACAACTGAACGGCCCTGCCAACTGGGAGGGTAAGCCGTATGTGTTTATCTGGGATGGCTGCTCGCGTTAATTGGCTTCGGTCACCCCTTCGCTATCGGTGTCGGCTTGCTTGGGCTGCCAGACTTCGTTAGCAATATCAATGAAAAGTTGACCGTTGAGGTGATCGATCTCGTGCAGGAATACCCGCGCTAGCCATCCCTTGGCTTTGATGCGGGTATCCTTCCCGTAGCGATCTTGCCCCTTGAGCGTGATAGCGGTCGGGCGGTCTACCTCGCCAAAGTAGCCGGGGATCGACAAGCACGCCTCGGTCCCTTCGATTTTACCTCGGCTAGACTTGACGATCTCCGGGTTGGCTAACACATACAACACCCCGGCCTCGTCGCCGTACTCTTCGCGGCTTTCTTCATCATCCGGCAAGCGCACGACGATCACCCGTTGACTAACGCCAATTTGCGGGGCGGCTAACCCAACGCCGGGCGCATCCAGCATGGTTTCGATCATGTCGTCTACCAGTTCTTGGAATTTCGGGCCGAAGTCGGTGACTTTGATCGCCCGTTTGCGCAGCACGCCATTTTTGGCTGGATCGTTAATTAAAACAATGTCTCGTACAGCCATTTATCGTTTATCCTTTTGGTTAACAGGTGTTTGAACATATTTTACCCAAATACGACACGAAACCAACCCATGTTAGGGTTAGGGGAGGTTGGGAGGTTTAGTGGGCAAGCTGGGGGGAGGGGGTGGTTTTCGGTTGCGGGGCGGGTCGTCGTCGGCTTGTGGTGGGGCGGGGGGTCGCCTTGGCGGGTGTTGGGGTTGTTGTTGGGGCGCTCGCTCGCGGTGGACCTGGGGCACACCTGGCGGGCGGTTCCCGTCGTGGCGGCGGATGGGCTGGACGTGTGGCGCGGTGCCGCCGGCTTCGGGTGCGGTGTCGGCGGGTTGGTCCGGGACGGGGTCGGGATCGTCGTTGGTGACGGCTTGATGATAGGCGGATAGATATTCTTTGATCGCCTCGCGTTGACGGCGATCCTCGGCTTGTTCCTGGCTAGAGCGAGCGCGGGCCTGCCGCCGGGATAGTTCCGCTTGAATTTCGTGGGGCCGGTGAATTTTCCGAAAGACTTTAGCACCGTCTAGGCCCTCCCCCACCAGCGAGATTTTCACGTCGCCGCGCTGGAACATGCTATCGACCAGGCCCTTGGTTTCGGAGAGGACGTTATCGACCCGTTCTAGCCGGATTTGCTCAACTTCGTTCTGTAGCCACAGTGGGCGCTTGTGGATGAGCGTCACTTTATCATCGCTGATGATGTACATATCGTTACGCCAGTCCCAGTCCGACCACCAGAACCACAGCCCACCGAGAATCAATAGGCCGAAGGCTAGCGGCATCCCTAGCTGGCTAAGCCAGCCGGTGCGGGTGGCGATGCTCATCGCCAAAATGGTGAATCCACCGATCACAACCAGGGTGGGGGCGGCGATAGCAGCCAGCCAAACGGTCACATGCTTACGGATGACGGTATCGCCGCTGGCATTGGTGAAGCGCATCGGGGCGGGGGATAGGCTGCGGGTGATGGCGCTTGGGGTGGCGTGGGTGGGGCTATCGCTGGTGATGGTGCCGGTTGGGGTGGGGGTGTTGTCGGTGTTTAGCCCTAGCTGGCGCTCCACCTCGGCGCGGATCGCGCTCTGGCGGGTTTCTTCCGCCATTTGTTCGCGTTTCTCGCGGTTGGCGAAGATCGCGTCCTGGATTTCTTCGGGTTGGGGTACCATATCCAGGATAAGATTACCGGTGTCACTAGCGTTTTTAAGTTCGATGTCGCCATAGCGTAGGATACGGGCAAATAAATCGCCCTGCGGCAGTTCCGTATTGACCTCTTGAATCTGGTTGATGGGGATTTCGTTGATGGTGACGCTAAAGCTGGTGATCACCCGTTCGATCTGAATCACCCGTTGGTCGGTCACAATGATGCTATCGTTACGCCACTCAAAGAAGAAGTAGACCATCAGCAACCCGGCGATGACCACCCCGGCCCCAAACAAGACCCACGATATAGCCGGAGCGATGGGTAAGGTCGCCACGCCTGCCGCCGCAAAAAACACAAAGATCAAAACGCACATCCAGCCGCGCCGGATGAATGACCATGGGTGCCGCCGCCGGATGAGGATAATCTCTTCGTTTTCGCGGTGGATGTTCAGGCCGTGCCCGCTGGCATCGCGTGATTGTGTGCGGATCGGGCGTTGAGCGTCGGCGGTGGCCCCGGTATTGGTCGCGCCGAGTTGCTGGCGAATCTCTGGGTAATACGACAGGATCGTATCCATCCGACGGCGTGAGAGGAACAAGACTTCGGTTGGTTTGGTAATTTGTAGGGTGGCGCTTTCGCGGCCTTGCTGGAATAAAGCGGATTGATCGAGCGTCCCGGCTGGACCGAGTTCGCCGATGGTCGCTTTCGTGCCGTCCGGCTGTTGCCGGGTGAGGACGCCGCCGCCAGAAACCACCATAAATAGGCCCTGGGTCGGGTTGCCTTGCTGGACAACGATCTGCCCCGGCTCGAACCGTAGCAACTGGAACGCCCGCACAACCAGGTCCATTTGGGCAGCGGTGATGTTTTGGAACATAGGCAATTGCCGGATGTGCGATTCGGTGTAGCGGTCTGGCATGGTGGTTGTCCTCCGTTGGTGATGCTAGCATCACCATTGTAACGCAAATATGGGCGCGTTAGAGAGGATTAATCGGTGTGTGTGTGTGGGGGGGGGGCGTTGGGTGATTGTTTGAGACCGCTACAAACGCCAGAGTTGCGGCAGGGGGTGGGCGGTCTCCGTCGGTATATGGCGCAACCGACGGAGACCGCCCTTGCTGGTCAGACGGTGTCTGCTTCTTGTAGCACTTCACGGGCCTTGGGCCACACTCGTTCATCTGGCATGAGCCACTTAGAACGGGCAATCCGGTTTTTATCTAACAGAACGAGGCCGGCATGGTCCATGTTGTAAGCGGTATGAACCGCGCCGTTTTCGTCTGCGAGTAAGGGGACGATAACGGACATGGGGCTGCTCATGTAAAAGGTCCACAGCGAATATTGTTTATCCTGGATGATCAGCGCGACGTTATAGCCGCTTTGTTGGAATTTATTGAAGTGGCGCTGCATGTACAAGATACGTCGGATGCTCGCAGGTGCCCAGATGTTACGCACGAAAGCCAGCAGAACGCCACGCTCGCCCATCAGGTCTTGCAGGTGCGTATTGTCGCCCTGTGCATTGACGAGCTTAAAGGGCGGGGCGGGGGTGTGGAGTTGTGGGCCAAGTTCTGCAGTTTGGTACCCTATTGATGATGACATTTGAATTAACGCTTCCCAATTAATTTGCTATCTCAATTTAATTGTAAATCAATTATATTGTTTTGTGAAGCAATATAAAGAAACGTTACGGGGTGTCATAATCAGGCTATGACAGGAAGTTTAAGGGGCAAGGGGTAGGGGATGCGAACGCAAACTGGGCACGATTGCTCGCACCCGGTTTGCGTTATAGGTTGTAGGCGATTAGTCGCCGGTGGCGGCGGTGCCCTTTTCGGCGTCGATGTCCCAGACATCCGGCCAGACGGAAGCGCCGTGCTCGTAAGCGTCGATACCCATTTCTTCGCCATGCTCGCTGATGCGCAGTAAGCCGAGAGCCTTGAGAGCGCCGAACATCACAACGGCGGTGACGGTCACCCAGGCTACCACGGAGAGCATCCCCCAGAACTGGAACCACAGCAGGCCGAAGCCGCCGCCGTAGAACAAGCCAGCGTCGCCACTCCAGGTTAGCGTCGGGATACCGAAGAAGCCGATGCTCAGCACACCGAGCATACCGCAAGCGCCGTGTACCGCGAACGCGCCGACTGCATCGTCAATGCCAGACCCGGCGACCACATCCAACGAGACAATCAGCACGATGCCGGCGGTGATCCCGATGAGTAGGGCTGCCCAGGGAGCCACAAAGCCACAGCTAGCGGTGATCCCGACGAGGCCAGCCAGCGAGCCGTTCAGCGAAAGGCCAAGGTCCCATTTTCCACCTTTGGCTAGGTAGCCAAAGAGAATGGCGGTAAAGGAACCGGCGGCGGCGGCGATGGTGGTATTGGTTGCAACCAAGCCCATCAAGCCGGGGTTGGTGGCGTCTAGTGTCGAGCCGACGTTAAAGCCGTACCAGCCGAACCATAGGATACTGGTCCCGATGGTTGCCAGGGCGAGGTTGTGCGGGCGGGGCGGGTTTTTGGGGTCTACACCCTTACGCGGGCCAAGGAAAATAGCACCGACTAAGCCGAGGATACCGCCTGTCATGTGGACAACCACGGAACCGGCAAAGTCGTTGTAGCCGGGGCCGAACAACCAACCGTCGCTAGCCCAAATCCAGTGGACGACAACTGGGTAGATGATCGCACCGACCAATGCGCTGTAGATGATCTTACCGACAAAGTTTGTACGCTCTGCCATGGCACCGGTAGCAATGGTGGAGGCGGCAGCGGCAAACGCGAACTGGAAGAAGAAATCGAGGTAGAGCGCGGGGTCTACGAACTCACCTTCGCTGTCGAGGCCGGAGAAGAAAAAGTTTGATGTCCCGAATAAGCCATCGGATGCGCCGTAGGCGATACCGAAACCGATGGCCCACCACAAGACACCCGTGACGGCGGCATCTACGAAGTTTTCGGTCAGCGAGTTGACAACACCCGTTTGACGGATGAAGCCCGCTTCTAGGGTGGCGAAACCGGCCTGCATGAAGAACACCAGGAACCCGCACAGCAGCAACCAGATATAGTCTACGTTGCCTTGGACGGTAGCGGCTTCACCGGAAGCGGCCATGGTATCGGCCATGGATGCGATCACGAAGTTTTCTTCTGCGAAGGCCGCGACTTCATCTTCTGCCACTTCAACGACGGTTAGCTCACCGTCCTCGAGGACAGTCAGTGAAACCATGACGGCTTCTTCTTCTTCGGCTTCGGCGTCATCTTGTGCGAGAACAAAGCCGCCAAAGACGAACACTGCCGATGCAATGGCGATAGACAAAAGCCGGAAAATTGTTTTGGTCGTACGCTTACTCATGAATTGTCCCTTCCGAGCATTAACCCAACAAAAAGATAAGACATTGGCTTAGCCAACGTGATGTGTGCAGTTTACTGCGCACTCAGCAGGGCTATGAGGCAACAATCACACAAAATCGATCACACTTTTTTGTGAAAAAGTGACAAAAGCACCGTATAAATATTAATTTGGGAGGCATAACGGTTATATTGTTGGGGGTCTTACAGGGGATATAGAGCAGATCATACGCTGTGAAGCGAATGACTATTGTATGGAATGCACAAAAGATACTCGCACGCTGAATGGGAATAACAACTTCACAGCGTGCTTTTTTGTGGGTTGATGTCGTTTGAGGGGGTAATTTGCTGGATGCGTGGCAAAATACGATGTCATTTTGTCGGTTTTTTGGTGGGGGTCACAAGATCGGGGAGATCAAACGAATGCGCCACTTAAAGAGGATGTCTGAGCATCCCCTTTTATAGCAGGCCGTCGTAGGGGCTTTTATCCAAAATATACAACGGGTCTATCAGGGTTGCAGAATTTCATCGACATCATTTAGGGATGTGGCAAAGTGTAGGTATGGGGGTTGTGCGCCACCGAAAGCCCGCCGGACAACTTCGCTGACACCTTGCAAGAACCCATCTGGTGCGACAAGGATCATTTGGTCGCGGTTGGGATGCTCGATAGAAATGAAGTTGCGAATTTGCGGGACCATCTCCATTGAGATGAGTTGCGGTTCGGTGAGGTGGATCACGACGGAAACGGTATGCCCGACTTCGCTGAGCATCTCGTTCAGGTTTTTGGCGGCATCCGCGAACTCGTCGCTCTGCCAGGCCCCTTCAAATGCAAGGTAAACGGTGGTTTGTTGTTCGTTTGCCCATTGTGCTTCATACATCATTGGCAACACCTTTCTTTAAGCACAGGTTAAGAGTATAACTATTTTACTTAAAATAACACCGCATAACAGGGTATTCTTTGCAATACGGGCTTAGGTGCATTGTTTTTTACGCTGTTTATATTTTTAACCTGAATCTCGGGTAATAGCTCGACGTTTAGTAGGCCGGGCTTTGCCCCGTACCCCCTCTTTTTTAGTAAGAAAGCTGTTAGGGTTTTTTGCTTATCCAAGACTGAAGGTAACTACTCAGGTAGCGATTAGGATATCGTGGGGTTTCACCCCACAACCCACCACTTTTGCCAGAAAAAGTGGACAAAAAGCGTTCATTTCGTCATCTAAGATGAAGGTTTAGACGATTTTTTGTGAAAATCGGAGATTTTAACAGTTAAAGTTTTGGTCAAGCTTTTGCAAAAGCTTGTGGGGGTTCGGGGATGAAGCCCCTGAGTAGTTACCATGCTTTAACGTATAAAAACACACGGCGACATCACCATATGCTAAGTATGACCAACGTCACAGCAAGATTCGCTGTTTGTTACGGGTTTGCTTTTGGCGGCTGTGCTAGGCTAGATACATATTCGATTTTTGACAAATTTGTGATTCTATCTTAAACTGGACTTAAAATATGAGAAGGTGTATTCCGATGAAAATATACCCGAAAAAAATATCGCTACGCATCTTACCAACCGTCCAATAACGGCGCGTTCCCTGTATATGGGTACGCGCCGGTTTTTTTTAGGGTTGCAACCACAAGTCAATACATTAAGACGTTAACAGTGATAGAAAGGATGATACACGTATGGATACAGCAATGATCGGCAAAGTAGAAAAGGCCAAGTTCTATGCAGAAGAACCGAACCGCGTGACGTTCAATGGGTTCACGGCTATCTTCCGAGGAGATAACAGCACGTACACCATTTCTTTGAGTGCGGAAGGCTGGCATTGTACTTGCCCTGGTTATCGCGCTCATAGTATGTGCCCGCACATCATGACAATGGAACGGGTTCTCGATAAGATGCTCAAGCGCCAACCGATGCCGTATGCCCTGGGGCAGAACGTGGTGAGCGATGTTGAGAAATCGATCCGGTATGCGCAACAGCCGGAGCGTATCACGTTTACATCGTTTGAC
This sequence comes from Anaerolineae bacterium, assembly GCA_034437355.1. Lineage (GTDB taxonomy): Bacteria > Chloroflexota > Anaerolineae > Aggregatilineales > Phototrophicaceae > DAOTTY01. The sequence goes on from DAOTUA010000296.1 coordinate 11,978, forward strand.
GCGACCTTTGAGGGCGATCATAATGCGCACCAGATCAGCTATGACAACGGAGCCTGGGAATCATCTGATAGTTTCTTTTTATCGCGGGGGTATTCTTCGCATACGATGGCGATGGAACGCATCTTGGGCAGCATGTTACCGACGAAGCCAGACGATGCCGACTAGCTTATAAGCTATCCGGCGTGGTGATGGGGCGGATCAAGGTATCCGCCCTTGTGTGTAATCGTGCTATACTGTTTGCATCGTAGATAGGCACATAGGATGTTGTTGTTTTCATGATGCAGAAGATTGATCATCTCATCGAATACCTTCAAGACGAGTTGACCGCCTCACAAGTCAACCAGGCGGCTATTATTTTACAGTTGTTGGAAAATGGCGGGCGGGCCACCAAAGCGGATTTAATCCGCCGTCTAACGGATTTCAATAACCCGTTGATGTTCTTTTATGAAACGGTGTTATCACGGGCTACCCAATTAGATTTACAACAAAAAGACGTTTTTACTTATGACGAGAAAACCGAAAATTATTTTTTGAACGTGAGTTTGGTAGATACGTATCGAGTAGAAAAAGCGGTCAAGCTATGCCGGTTGGTGATCAATGATTGGCATCAACAGCAGGCACAGGAAGCCGCCATTGGCGGGGCGCAAAAGCTGGTGCGAGATCGCATCCCGCAGATTATCTCCGACGAGGGGCGGCTACCCGTGACGGAAACGTTGACGGGCGATGCGCTCAACGAGAAACTGTTGGAGAAGCTCACGGAGGAGCATCTCGAACTGTTGCAAGATCGCAACCTAGATGAGGTTTGCGATATGATCGAGGTGTTATTGGGGATTGCGCAACAGATGGGCCACGACGAGCAAGCGGTCCGGGAACATTTAGAGCGCAAGCGCGAGGCTCGCGGCGGGTTTCGGGATGGCGTTTTCTTGAAATATGTGGTCGAGCCGGAACCCAAGCCCTGAAACGACTTTGCAACGTTACTGATGTTGCTAGCGTATAGGTGGTAGTTCGCTTATTAGCCATTGGAACCCACACTATGAACCGTATTATCCGAGAAACACTGGTGATCGCGCTTGGTGCTTTGTCTGTAGTGTATTTGTTGAACCCGACTGCCGGGTTTATCGAACTGATACCGGATAATGTGCCGATAGTTGGTAATCTGGATGAGGCGGGGGCGGTGCTGATCCTGATGAATACGTTACGTTATTATGGGATCGACCCCAACCGACTCTGGGGCCAGCGTCACCAGGCCCCAGATGATGATCAAACGTATGATGCGGATGAGGTCCAGCCGGGGGAGTGGCGCTAATGCTAGGGGGGTGCAGCGGGAGGTGACAGCGCCACTCCCCTGCATCGGATTGAAGGTTTTTGTAGCTCGTCTCGCTTTTGATGCGATGAGCCGGCACTAACCGGGATCATCGGCCAGGTGTTATAACGTCGCCCAACCAGGGTACCCCCACGAAAGCGCCTCCGGCAAAATACTACGGAAGGCGATCAGCCCGTGCCCACTAGCCAACTCGACAAAGCGATACTCGGTATCCGGCCTGGAATAGAGCAGGTCGGCAAGCTGTAAGGATGGACTCAGAAAGCGGGCGTTTGCCTCGTAGCGCCCGACAGAGTGGAAAATCCGCCCAGGCAGCATCCGCGCCCCCTGGAAGCGCCCTGGGTAGGCGGCAAGGGCTTCTTGTTTAGGGCCTTTGCCCAGCGGTGGCGAGAACATCAGCAGCGCGTCGAACACCCCTGGGTTTTTGAGCGCGACATCGGCGGCGGCGATGGCACCGGCGGAGGCCCCAGCGATGCCCAGGTCGGTCGCGTCGATGCGGTAGTGCTTTTGTAGGAACGGGATGAGTTCGGTCATGACGAAAGCGTAGTAGCCCGGGTTATCGACGTAATCGCGCAGGCGTTGGTGTTGTGGCCCACTCTGGATCATGGCGATCACGGCGGGGGCCATGCGCCCGTGTTTAACCAGGGCATCGGCAATCGCAGGCACTTGTAACGGCCCAACGGCCCACTGCCCATCCTGCACGATAAGCAAGGGATATATTAGCCCGGAATCGTTGTAATTTGGTGGGGTATGGACCCACACTTTACGCCCGGTCACACCGAGTTGTTGGCTATTGATGAGGTGTTCGGTGGTATTGCCCTTGGTGACATCTGTCATGCGGTTCCAGTCTGGGAAGGGGCGGGCGTGCGGCATCCGTAAGACGGAAACATCGGCGGTGGCGGTTTGCATCCCGGCGGGGTTGTGGGGGTCGATCTGCCAGTAGCGGCGCACGCGCTCGGCGATGTTTCGTTCTTGTTTGAGGGGGGTCATCGGGTCGTTGACGGCCAGCATGTAGTCTAGCAGGTCATCCATTTCAAACGTTAGCGTGCGATAAAAGAGCGTGGTTCCCTCCAGGTGTTCCATTGGGACGAAGGGCGGGTCCGTTTTAATGCGATCCAGGTTGATTGCCACGTTATCCGCGCCACGCCGGGCATAAACGAAGGTGGCGGCATTGCCCTCGATCCATGGAAAGACTTTTCGGTCCTCCAACATATCATCGACCAATGCTTGCCGATCTGTGATCGGGGTATTGTGCGCCTGTGCCAGGAATTCCGCAAAAGTGCCCCATTGCGCCATTATGATCTCTCCAAGGGTATCCATATCAACAAATTATTTTCTATTATAACGTGCCTTGGGCACTTTCACCTATTTACACTAATTGCGAGTTGCTACGATTCGATCATTTTTCGTAACTACTCAGGTAGAGATTAGAATATGGTGGGGTTTCACCCCACCCCTGCCGCCCCTAGATCAACGCGCTTGCGCCTGGCGTAGCATTTGGGCGATGCGCGGCATGAGCGCGTGCAAGCTGTGTAACTCACGGACACGCTCGCGGAGGTGCTGGCCCAGCGCCCGGTGTTGGTGCGGGGGGATGGCGAAGAGCGTTTGCAGGCGGGCGGCGAGGGTGGCGGCGTCTACGTCAGGCGGGAGCAGTAACAGGTCGGCGGCATCGCCTAGCACCGGGCGGAACGCCGGGTTACTAACAAGTGTGGGGACGCCACAGGCCATACTCTCCAGGGCGGCTTTGTCGAATAGCCCCGGTGGGCTGAGATTAACCGCCACCCACGCCCTTCGATAGGCGCGGCGCACATCGGCAGACGGGACTCCCCCGGTGAACTGCACCCGGCCCGCAAGCGGGGCGGCCTGTTGTCGTAAGCGGTCGGCATAGGCTCGATCTTCACCGTCTGGCACATCACCGATAATGACGGCGTGCGCATCCGGTAGGTGGGCGACGGCTCCGAGTAGCACATGCTGATTTTTGATGGGTTGCAGCCGGGCGACGTGAACAACGGTGGCCGGTTCGGGTGGGGTGTCGTTTGGGGTGTAGATGTCCGTGTCGATACCGTGGCCTAGTACGGTCGGGCGTGGGGTGGTATGGGCTAAGGGAAAACTGGTGGCATCGGCGGTGATGACGGTCGATACAAAGTGCATGGCGCGGCGCAGGTCGTCGGAGGGTTCGCGGTGGGTGTACCATAGCACCATCGGCTTATGCCACAGCCGCACCAACGGGGCTACCAACAAGGCATAGCGCGGGATCATATGCACGAAAACGGCATCGCAGCGGGGGACCGACCGGAGCGTGTGCCAGTAGAAGCGCATTAGCAAGCCGGGACGCCGCGCCCCGCGTTCTTTGCCCATGCTGGCGACGGTCACATTGGGGGGGGGATGCCCGATATTGCCGACGTAGAGCGCCAGCACATCCACCGAATCAACATGAGCCGCCAGCCCTGCCACCCACTGCGGGATAAAGCCGGTGGCCCAATCATCCACATCATAGCGGATGACCAGCATCAGCACGCGCACGCTAGCCCCCTTTTGTGGCTTGGCGGTGTTGATTGATGACGGTTTCGGCTTCTGCTAGCGTACCGACGACGCGGTAATTTTCGCGGATGGTGTGGTCTGGGTCATACCAGTGGATGTCGTAGGGCATGATCTGTCTTTCTGGTCGGTTTTTATGATGGGGCAAAATGCTATCTATTACGCATCCCTAGTTTAACAGCTTTTTGCCACATTTCCGCGATGCCGGCGGCGTTTTGCTCCGCGCTGAAGCGGTCGTATCCGTATTGACGGGCGGCCTGGCCCATTTGTTGGGCAGTTTGCGGGTTTTCCAGTAATTCGACCAGGCGTTGGGCCATGTCGTTGAGGTCGCCTTCTGGGATTAGGTAGCCGGTCTCGCCATCAGCGATGACATCGGCCACGCCAACGCGGTCGAACCCGATCAGGGGCAACCCGGCGGCGCTGGCTTCCATTAGCACCCGTGGGATGCCCTCATAAGCGGAGGTCATCGCAAAGACGCGGGCTAGCGCATAGTAGGCCGGGAGTTCGGCATGGGGGATGGGGCCATACATGATCAGGCTGTCATCCAGGCCCATTTCTGATCGGAGTGCGTAGAGGTCGTCCTGGCTTTGGTCCATATCCCCTATCACCAGCAGGCGGGCGTCCGGTAGGTGCTGGTGAACCTGTTGGAACACCTGGAACAGCAGCGGCACGCGCTTAAACGGGACCGGGTACCCTACCCAGATGATCACGCGGTGATCGGGGGTGAGGCCCAAGGTCTGGCGGACGTGTGCGAGTTGTGCGGGGGGGAGCGGGTCGGCAAATTCACGCGAGGCGGTGCCTAACGGTTGGGTGACGACCCGCGCCGGGGTGCCACCGTTGGCGAGATAAGTCTGGCGTTCGGCATTGTTAACGGTGCGGTACATATCCGCCCGGTGGGATACAAACTTACCTAGCAGGTTGAACAGGTGGTTTTTGACGGGTTTTTCTGCAAGCCAAGCGTCGTTACCTATGAAATAGCAGTGATTTTGAACCAAAACGGGGACCTGGGCTTGTCGCCGCAACAACCAACCGATCAACCCGGTTGAAAATGGGTCTTGGGTGGTGATCAGGTCGGGCGGGTCGGTGGCGATGACCTGCCCGGCGATCCGGAGTGCATCGGGGATGTAGGCCCACTTGCTGCGGCTGTTGGTGGGGATAACCGTCAGGTGGGGGGTGGGCTGTTGGCGCTCAGCGGCTTGGTGTGGGGTGTAAACGACGATAGTTAGGCGACCGGCGCGGGCGGCATAGTCGGTATGCCGGGCGAGTGCGCCCCCGTCAGGGCGGGTTGCCAGCGATGAATCGAGCGAGATCATCAGTACGTGCATAAGAGCGTGGCTTTCTGGTTGGCGGGGCTAGTGCAGATAGCGTTTACGCGAGTCGTTGTTCATCCCGCGCAGCGTCGAGCGCAGCCGGATCACGCTTTCGACCGGGTAGTTTGGGACGTTCACGCGGTCCTCAACGGACACAAACCCCATCATGAGTTCGGCAAGTTGAGCGTCCATTTGCTCAAGTATTTGGGCGTTATCAACCGCATTTTCGATGATCTCGGCGGTATCAGTGTCACCCCCAAGCATAGCATCTTCGATCAGTTCTTCGGCAAAAGCATATAGTTCGTATATAGATTTTAGCATGTCAGGAAAAGCCCCTTCATCCCCGTTTATCTTTGTTGGCACAGCATATCAGATTGCCCGTGCAAACAAAATAATCAACTTAGGGGGAAAATGGGGGCTATAGGCGCTGGCAGACCATCCCGACGTAGTACATGCCATCCACAATCGGCTTGCGTTGTTCCCAGGCGATAGACAGCAGGAAGTTTTCCATTTCGCGCTTATATTGGAAATCGGCTTCGGTGGGGACGCTGTTCCACCAGTAGTTGAGGGAGGGTTGACTGCGGACGGTGGCAAAGTTACCGAACCCGGCTTGCGTGAGGGCGTCGGCCAGGTCGTTGAGCGAGTATTCTTTCAGGTGGAAGCCTTCCGAGGGGCTACCGGGTGGGCGGAAGTAGCGGGTAACATCGTGTGGCCCGGTGAGGCGGCTGGGCGTGATGATGATCATATGACCGCCGGGGCGTAGCGATTGGTGGCACGATTGCAGGAAGCCCTGGGCTTGGTCTGGGGGGATATGTTCGATGAGGTGGGCGTGGATGAGAACATCGTATTGGCGCTCTGGGTAGCGGCGGTGGTAGTCGATGAACGATAGCGGGTAAATCGCTTCTTCGCCCAGCACATCGCGCACATTGGCCCGCGCTTCGACCAGGGCTGCCGGGGCCATTTCCATACCTTCGACATTCCGGTAGCCCTCGTTGGCAAGGTCTCGTAATAGCTTACCGCTGCCGGCTCCGATCTCCAGAATTTTGATGGATTTATCGTCGGGGAACTGATGGCGCAAAAAACCGCGCACGAAATAAAAATCGTTGTGGTCGTAGCCCATATTATCGTGATATTGCAGCACCAGCGCGACAATCCGTGCATAACCGACCAGGTAGTAGTAATCCATTTGTGGCGGGGGCAACTCGGCTTTGAGCCGTTCGGCGTAGTATTGCTCTGCGGCCCAATGCAGATGCACGTAATTCTCGACCCCGGCATCATGGATATAGGCCATCATTTCATCGGTCCACAGCCCCTCTTGTTGGAACGTGTCGGCCTGGGCTAGCTGTTGTTCGAGTTGTTGTAGCGGGTATTGCATCAGATCGGCGTCGCTAGCTCGGAGCATCTGCACGAAAAGCGGGTGCGGCACTTCCGTTAGTAACATGCGTGGTTCTTGTCCCTATTTTGCTAGATAATCCCAATTGAATAGGGCCTTATTGTGTGCCACCAGGCCCTTTTTCGCAAATGGGGTTATTTACGTAGATGGCTACAAACGCGCTCGGTGAAGGCTTCGGTAGAGATGGCGCCTTCGGCGTAGATGTCGTTGGTGTGTGCGCCTTCCGTTAGCGAAGCGCGTACAGCGTCCTCAACGAGTTTGGCTTCGCGGTGCATCTGCCAGTGATGGCGTAGCAACATGGCAACGCTGAGGATGGTTGCGGTTGGGTTGGCGATGCCTTGCCCGGCAATATCGGGCGCGGAGCCATGGACAGGTTCGGCAATAGCAACGTTTTCGCCGATGTTCACGGAAGGGGCCAGGCCAAGTCCCCCGCCCCAGGCGGCGGCCATATCGGAGAGAATATCGCCGTAAAGGTTGGGGGTGAGGATAATATCGTAACGTGTCGGTTCCTTGACCATCCAGTAGGCGGCGGTGTCTACGAGCAGTTCGTCGGTTTCAATTTCGGGGTAATTGGCAGCCACTTCGAGCGCCACCCGCCGGAACAAGCCGTCCGACTGGGGCAAGACGTTGGCTTTGGTAACGATGGTTACTCTTTTGCGCCCGGAGTTGATGGCGAGTTCGTAGGCCAATTTTGCGACGCGCTCGGTTGCGCCGCGTGTGATGACTTTTTCTGCGGTAGATTTGTCGCCCGCGTTGGAGGTAGTTTCGTTGCCGACGTATAGGTCCTCGGTATTTTCGCGCACAACCACCAGGTCTACGCCAGGGCGTGAGGTGGGCACGGGCAGGTAACGGGCGGGGCGCAGGTTGGCAAAGGCTTTTAGCTCGCGCCGGAGGCGGACAATCGGTGAGGAGTAGCCTTCTACCGCATACGATGGGGATGAGGCCGCCCCAAAGATCACCGCCCCGGCTTTTTTAGCCAGGGTTAAGGTTTCTGGGGGTAGCGATTCGTGTTGTGCCTGAAAGGTATCCCAGCCGGCCTCGGCCTGGTGGATGACAATATCCGGGATAAGCGTTTGTAGCACCTTAATTGCTGCCGGCACAACCTCGTGACCGATCCCATCACCATAGATGACACATACTTCCATCATAAGCCCGCTCGCTTTTCTGTACTATTCACTCTTTAGGATGTGTGGTGTTGCCGCTATCAAAAAAATTTATTTGGGAGCTACGTATTAACGAAAGCGCACAAGAGGCTTAAAATAGTTTTCAAGCTATATTCTGACAGATCGTGCTTACTTTGTCGAGAATTACTTAAAACGACTGATGTGAAATAATGGACGCTTTTTGTCCACTTTTCCAGAAAAAGTGATGGGTGTGGGGTAAAACCCCACCAAATCTTACGTATTTTGAATTTCACATAGAACGTTTAAATCTACGTTAGTACCTAACGGAAAAACAAACCTGGCATGACTTTACCTCCGGCTTTGCATCCTCCCGCCCCGCATATTACGATCCGCCAGACCAGCCCGGCGGACCTGAATCGGCTTTTGCTGGATTGTTGGACCGACCGCCGCCGCGATGTGGGGCGCTGGTTGTTGGACCGGGCCGAACGCAACCGCCAGAACCAACGCGGCGAAAGTTTAGTCGTCATAACCGGGCAGCAGCATATCGTAAGCTATGGGCAGTTGACGCTGTGGCCGCGCTGTGGGGAGATTAGCGACCTGGTGACCGCCCCAGCGCATCGATCTAGGGGGTATGGGACGGCGTTGATCCAGGCGTTGACGGCCGAGGCGATCACGATGGGGGCCCGCTGTGTAGAGATCGGCGCGGCGAAAAGTAACCCGCGTGCGGTGGCCCTGTATCACCGGTTGGGGTTTATTGAGCATCGTGTGATCGAAATGCCGCTGAACAACGGCGCACGCGAGCCGGTGGTGTATATGATCCTGGATTTGCCGGCATAGCCGGACGGTTGTCCCGCCCAAACCTAAAGGCGATTGTGCTGCCGGAAGTAACTGCTCAGGGGCTTCACCCCCGAACCCCCACAAGCTTTTGCAAAAGCTTGACCAAAACTTTAGCTGTAAAAATTTTCTAAACCTTTATCTTGGATGACATAATGGACGCTTTTTGTCCACTTTTTCGTAACTACTCAGCCCTCACCCCAACCCCTCTCCCAAACGTGCCTTTGGCACTGGGAGAGGGGCTAAATCACGCGATGAGAAGTCCCCCTCTCCCCGTGAAGCT
>DAOTUA010000297.1:0-12086 GCA_034437355.1 Anaerolineae bacterium
CCGATGCGCTCGACATGGCGCTCCGGCGTCGCCGTCCGCCCACCGCACTGATCGTTCACTCTGATCGCGGCAGTGAGTTCGCCAACGCTCGTTTTCATCGACGGACAACTGCCAGCGGCGCGGTGTTGAGCATGAGCAGTACAGGCAACTGCTTTGATAACGTGGCGGCTGAGAGTTTCTTTGCCACCGTCAAATTGGAGGCGGTTCAGGGGGGTGTTTACGCCTCACACCAGCACACCCGACAGCATTTATTCGATTATATTGAGGTGTTTTATAATCGGCAGCGACTGCATTCAAGTTTAAATTTTCAATGCCCGGCGGAGTTCGCTGCTTAGGTCACACAGTCTCCACAAAACTGGGGGTAGACCAATTCGCCCTTATTTATCAATCAGTATATTTTCCAGCTTAATATCACGGTGGATGATACCCTTTTGGTGGGCATAGTCTAGGCCAGCCCCCACCGACTGCAAAATATAAGCAGCATCGCGGATACCAATGGGCTTGTTGGCCTTGTTACGGCGTGCTAACCACTGCCGCAGGTTGCCGCGTGGCATGTACTCCAGGCTTAAAAATAAGTCTTGGCCAAGCTGTCCGCTATCTAGCAGGCGGATGATATTGGGGTGGCGCAACTTTTCCATGATGCGTGCTTCGCTCTCAAAGCGGCGAATCACGTCCTGCCGTGTGCCAGGTCCCGGCGAGATCAGCTTGAGCGCGACAATTTGCCCGCTTGTGGTATGTTCGGCGCGGTAGACTTGCCCGACCCCGCCCTCGCCTAAAAATTTTTCTAGGCGGTATTCCCCAATAATTTCGGATTCTCTGCTCATAGCCGTTATAGTCGATACCTGATATTGAATAGTTTAATCAATTTTGCGCACATACTGCAATCAAAACATTACTTATGTCTGTTTTTTTATGATATAGTATATGACTACGCTGAACAAACTCAAAATGCCACCAAAATCGCACTTCACAACGGGTCATAGAAGCAGGCTAATGGCTCAAAAATCCGGCAAAATGACATTTCTTCAGCGGAGTCTCGTAATTATTCAAAAAAAACAGATTATAAAGTAATACACAATATATTGTTTAATAACATAGCAAGCCTGTTAATTTACATAATGGATAAATTTACTTATTTTAATGTTGTTATTACAGGTATTTACCGACCGTAGCTCATTCAAATAGGGCAATTGGGTTGCTATTCGGTCGCTGTACCCGCCGGGGGTGGCATTTCACAGACGCGCAGAAGCGCGTCCCCGATCTCAACGGTACCCTGTAGGGGAGTCCCGTTGGCGTGCGTATCGGGCGGGCACGGCGACGCTCCCCTACAATAACCGCTGGTATAGCGGCCCGATAGCCTATAATATGCTCTATTTATGCCACGCTACAAGGAAAAGACAGGTGGAACTCGTTGAGGTTTTGCGGATCAATCTATTATCACCGATGGTCCTAGCGTTTGCGCTGGGTATTTTCGCGGTCACGGTCAACAGTGAACTACACATCCCGGACCAGGTGTACACGGTCATATCGATCTACCTGCTGCTGGCTATCGGGCTGAAGGGCGGCTTCGATCTCGCCAAATTCCCGCTGGATGGGGTCGGGGCGGCGGTGGTGGCGACCGTCATCGTGGGGGCGGTCATCCCGCTAACATCTTACCTGCTGCTCGATCGCTTCACGGTGTTAGAACCCAAAGACACGATAGCGATAGGCATCCACTACGGCGCGGTTTCTGCGGTGACGCTGAGCGCGTGCATCACGTTTTTGGGCGAGGTGGGCGAACCGTTTGAGGGGTATATGCCGGCAATGTACGTCATTATGGAGATTCCGGCGGTAGCGGTCGGGTTGGTGATCGCCAATAGTCGCATCGGGGGAACGCAAAGCATGTGGGCGGTGGTGCGATCTGCGCTAACGGGTAAGAGTTTTTTATTGTTGGGCGGTGGCGTGCTGATCGGCTTTTTGTCCGGTGAGTTGGGCGAACGACAGGTCGGGCCGTTCTTTATCGACCTGTTCCCCGGCTTCTTGATGTTGTTCTTGCTGGAGATGGGCACACTCGTTGGAAATCGGCTGCCGGACGTGCGCAAAGTCGGCGTGCCGCTGCTATTATTCGGGATCATCATGCCGATGATTCACGGGACGGTCGCAATAGGGTTAGCGTCGCTCGGTGGACTGACGGTGGGCGGCTGCATGATTATCGGCACGTTGGCGGCGAGTGCGTCGTATATCACCGCACCAGCCGTCGTACAGACCAACATCCCCGGTGCGAACCCCGGCTATTATCTAACAGCATCGCTGGTAATCACGTTTCCGTTTAATCTGGTGATCGGCTTGCCGCTTTACTTCCAGGTTGCACAATTTTTCGCTGGGTGATCATCGCGCCAATGTTCCCGGTCTGGCTGCATCGGTTTAGCGCATGGCCTAGAGCATATTCTGGCTTGCGCTCTGGGTGACCTGATGTAAATGAATAATAGCGTAGGCTTCTTCCAGGTGTGAGACGACCCGCACCGGGTGCGACATGGCAGTTGATACCGTCAGTAAGGCCCGCCGCAGAATCATATTTTCTGCAACTTGGACGGTCAATTGCAGGTGATCCGGCTTATTGTTACAGATAAATGATCGAACATCCGTGAGGCTAGCACCTTCGACTGCCGGGTACATTTCATGGAAAACATTTAAGGAATAGACCGGATGCACAACACTCTTTTGCAAGTTTAATTCTGCTGTCCAGGCTTCAAGCAACTCAGTCATGCTGATGCGCCCAGAAAATTCTAGCCGCGTGATTGTCTTTTCGGGGTTGTCCCAGGTCAACTCGATAGGCATCAAGCCAAAACTCCACACAACATTACGAACAATTTCAGACATAATATAACGCTTTATTACACGACATACTATTAAAGAACCAATAAAACATGACGCAGAGACGACGCGGCGGTTTAGCGTCTCAAGGCGCTACCGGAGCGTATCAGGCAGCTAGCATCACAGCGTGTAATGGATCGTATTGTTGGGGGGCCAGAAATACAAAACCCGGTTACATCTAGTAGCGGGGGTGAGAATTAGTAGACGCAACCGGCATGGGGGAGATGCGATGGGCGATCAACCTACATAACAAACGGCTGGGTTCCGGTTTGTTGGGCGTACCATTCGCGTAACTGAACATCGGTGACATCGGTGTTGTTCGGTAGGCGGTACATATTATGTGCGGCCCGTTTGTCCTGTTCGATAAGTGCTAGTGCATCATCCAGGCTCATATTTTGAGTGTAAATGGTTTCGCCACGAATGTTTTTCCAGAAAACGGTGATCGGTTGCTTGCCCATGTGGATTTACCTTTTTTAGTTTTTGTTTGTTTGTTTTTTATGTACTAAATTGATTTCGTTTACTTTTGTTTAGCGACAAAATAAATATACAACACTTTCGTTATAAATCAAAATATAAGGTCAATAAATCAACTCAAAACTTATCAAAAGCTAATATAAGTGGTGATGGATACGGGTTACGACAACTACGCAGAAAATGCGAACATGACACGCCTATATCAACGAATAAGGGCCGTCCGCATGTGACGGCCTCCGGCTATTGACGACCTGTTTTTAGGGGCATACGCGGTTACTCCCCAGCACAAACGGCTTATCGCGTGCGTTGCTACAATTAGACAGAAACACCCAAAAGCATCAGAATCCAGTTAAGGATTTCAAATACATCCATCTCGCGCCCGTCTGGTAAGATATAGCTGTTCACTTCGGCGCGGGTGTCGTCATTCAAAAGTGTCACGACATCGGATAACCCCATATTCTCTTTATAGAGAGCTTCGCCGCAATCGTTCATCCACATAACCGTAATCAGTTGACTATCTAACCGATGAGATGTTCGCAGTGACGGCCCGCACATTTGCCGGGCTGGTCAACGAACACGACCTGACCATCGGACGTGTATTCCCGGCGCTATCCAACATTCGGGCTATCTCGCTGAAGATCGCGGTGGCGGTGACGGTGGCGCAATTGGCCTTTAATGAGGGGTTAGCAACCACCAAGGCCCCACCGGACCTCGAAGCAGCCATCGCACAGGCCATGTACCAACCTATGTATAAGGAATACGTCTAACGAGAACCAACGTACAAGCACAGCAAAGCTAGGATGATGTTTCTAGCGGGGCCTGGAGTTGTCGCAGTTCTTCCGGCGAGTAGTGGCAACGATACTGATGCCCGTCTGCTAATTCGCGCATGGGCGGTTCCTCATCCTTGCAAATATCCCCGATGTAACGCGGGCAACGGGTATGGAACGGGCACCCGGTTGGGCGGTTGCGTGGGCTTGGCATGTCTCCCTCTAGCCGGATGCGCCCCTCGTTGACGGTGGGGTCTGGCACAGGGATAGCACTTAACAGGGCTTCGGTGTAGGGGTGCATCGGCGGCTGGGTGATCTGCTCGGCGGTGCCCTGTTCCACAACTTGCCCCAGGTACATCACCACGATCCAATCTGCCAGATAGGTGATCACGTCCAGATCATGCGAGATGATCAGGTAACTTGCATCTTCTTTAGCACGCAGGTCTTTCAGCAAGTTGAGGATGACAGCCTGCACGCTCACATCTAATGAGCTGGTCGGCTCATCGGCAACTACAATAGCCGGGTTAGCGGCAAACGCCCGCGCAATCGCGACCCGCTGCTTTTCCCCGCCGGAAAGCTGGGAAGGGTAGCGATGGGCATATTCTGGCGTCAGCCCGACCGAGGTTAACAACCGGGCGACCTGTTGCTGCATTTGGTCGTTGGCGGTTCTTTCATCGCTTAGAACTTTGTACGTGCGCCCGATGGTTTGGCCAACGGTGAGATAAGGGTTTAGCGCATCGTTCGGGTTTTGGAAAACCATTTGCAAGTTTCGTAACTCATCGCGGCTGCGCTCGGTCAGATCATTGCTGATCTCGGTTTCCAATAGTTCGATCTTGCCGCTGGTGGCGGTGTACAACGCCACGATTGCGCGTGCGAGTGTGGTTTTCCCACTGCCGGACTCCCCCACCAGCCCTAACGTACTCCGGCGGTTAATCTGGATCGAGACATCATCTACCGCATGGACAATTTCAGGGTCGTTACCCACCACCTGATCCAGCAACGTTGCTTCACCGAAATCTTTGTTGATGTCGTAAGTGTATAGCACGCCGTCCTGTTCTACATCGGCAGTAGCGGCTTCCCCCTGTGGGCGGTTACGTGGGGTAATCTCGCCGCTTGCGATCTCTTGCCAACGCCAGCAACGCACCATATGATCGGTGCCGGGTACGGGGTCGAGGGGTGGTTTTTCTTGGTGACAACGATCTACTGCGACTGGGCAACGCGACGCGAACACACACGCATTGGCCCGTTCCGCTAAGCTGGGGGCGACGCCTTCAATGGTACTGAGGCGATCTGTCGTGACTGCCGCCCCCGGCAGGCTGCCGAGCAAGCCGACTGTGTACGGGTTTAGCGGTTGGTCGAACAGGGTATTGATGGGTGCGCTTTCCATTGCTTCGCCGGCATACAACACCGTGACGGTATCGCACAACTGCGCGACCGTCCCCAAGTCGTGAGACACATACAGCGCGGCGGATTCTTCCGCTTTGATTAACTCGCGCACTAAGTCTAAGATCACCGCCTGGGTGGTCACGTCGAGCGCGGTTGTTGGTTCGTCTAGCACGAGTAAACGCGGGCGGGTCGATAGTGCCAGCGCGATCATCACGCGCTGCTGCATCCCCCCAGAAAGCTGATGCGGGTATTTGTCGATGATGCGATCCGGGTCGGCAATTTTCACACTCTCTAGCATATCGAGCGCGTGCTGGCGGGCATCGGAGCGTGATAGGGCCAGGTGCAACTGTGTCAGTTCGGTCATCTGCTGCCCAATTTTGATCGATGGGTTCAACGAATCTAGCGGGTTTTGCGGAACTAGCCCGATCTGGCTGCCCCAGATGTTGCGCATTTGCGCGGGGGTGTGATCGGTGATGTTCTCGCCGTTAAACCAGATTTCACCCTCCGTAATGCGGGCGTTGCGGTCCAGGTATTTCATCAGCCCCAAGCCGATGGTGCTTTTCCCGCTGCCAGATTCGCCAACTAGCCCATGAATTTCTAGGGGCGAAATCGACAACGACATATCACGAACAGCACTGAACCACTCCGAACCAATCTGATACTCTATCGAAACGCCTCGCGCTTCCAATACGGGTTGGGCTTTTATCATGAGATTTTTTTCTTTGTATGGTTTGCAATTATAGGGTTGAGATGTAATGCTTGTTTTGACACTGGCTAGTCGTAGCGGAACACACGCCGTAGCCCGTCTCCCATTAGGTTAACGGCGACTATAAATAGGACAATCGCCAGCGCCGGGAACCAGATACTCCAGGGGGAAGTTGCCAGTTTGTCGCGCCCATCCAACACCATCCGGCCCCATTCGGGTGAGGGCGGCTGCACGCCTAAGCCCAGGAACCCAAGACTAGCCACCAGGAAGATTGCATAGCTCAGACGGAGGCTGGCCTCGACCACAAGCGCCGGTAACACCGTCGGGAAAATCTCGCGAAAAAGGATATACAACTTATTTTCACCCCGCAATTTTGCCGCTTCGACAAAGCCACTATCGCGGATGCCGATCACCGCGCTGCGGATCACCCGTGTGACAATCGGCACATATAGCAATACAATCACGATCACGATGCTGATCGTGGTCGCCCCAACAGAATCGACCAGCCAGAAATCGAAGCGGTCTAATACGGGGACAAGCGTTGTCAGCATGACCAAGGCCAGCACCAACGCCGGGATCGCCAGTAAGGTATCCATCAAGCGGCTGACGACCTCATCCAGTAGGCCACCGCTATACCCAATCCACAAACCAACCGCCGTACCGATAGCCACCGCGATCAGCGTGGCTACCAGGGGTAAGCCGATGGTCTCGCGTGCGCCCCACAATACACGGCTGAACACATCGCGCCCAACATCATCCGTACCAAACCAAAATTGACTATTGGGTGCGATCTCACGCTGGGCGCGGCGGGTTTCTGGGTCGCGTACAATATCACGATAATGATAGGGCGCGAGGGCCGGGCCGAAGAGCGCAATCATCACAAATAACGCGACAACGATCATCCCGCCAAAGGCGAGGGGGCGGGCAGCCATTTCCTGGAAGAAACCAGCAACTTGATCCCAGAACCTTGCCAGTGGGGAAGGCTGCGCGGGAACATCTAACTTTTTGATTGTCGTCATGACGTGTACGTATTCCTTGCGTGTATTATGGAGTGTGATTAATTTTAATCAATCGTATCCGCTATCAATAGGTCCTTTTAACCCTGCCGACAGACTTCTAACCTACTTACCATCTAACAACGATGACAACCCGTGCCGGGGCGATAATTGGCCCTAGTCGCCCCACCAGAATAACGGTAGGGTATGCTTGAAAACAGTGAACGAGTGACTGTGAGTAACACACCTTATGAGTAAACGGTATGCAAGCTGGACAGGCCACCCCCAGAGCCACCCCAAACAAGTCATTGAGGTCAACTGGCGGCACAACCTACCGCAGATCAACCAATTGGATCAAACGGTGTTGCCTTTCGGCTATGGGCGCAGTTACGGCGATAGCTGCTTGAACAACGACGGCGTGCTGTTGGACGTGACCGGGCTTGATCGCTTTATCGCGTTTGACCGCGAAAACGGCCTGCTCCGGTGTGAGGCGGGCGTTTCTGTGAAAGACATCTTGAAACTGATCGTCCCGGAAGGCTGGTTCATCCATGTTTCACCGGGGACAAAGTACGTTTCGGTTGGCGGGGCGATTGCCAACGATGTTCACGGAAAAAATCATCATGTTGCCGGGACGTTCGGCTGCCATGTGACGCAATTCGAGTTGTTACGCTCTGACGGTGAACGTTTGCTGTGTTCACCATCACAAAACCCAGAGATGTTCCGGGCAACAATTGGCGGTTTGGGGCTGACGGGGATGATCTTATGGGCAGAATTCCGGCTGAAGCGCATCCCAACCGAATACGTTGACGTCGAAGGGTTACAATTCAATAGCATAGAAGAATTTTTCGAGCTATCGAGTGAAAGCGACGACATCCCGTATACAGTGGCATGGTTAGATTGTACGGCCACCGGGGGGAGCTTCGGGCGGGGGGTATTCGAGCGTGGCAATTTCTACGACCCGCCACTCGGCATGGCAAATGAACCTACCAAGCTACCGGCGATCAACGTACCGTTTAACTTCCCAGAATTTGTGATCAACCCGCTGACCATCCGCGCATTTAACGAACTATACTTTCGTAAACAACTGACCCCGTACACACGCGGGGTCAAGCATTATAACTCGTTTTTCTACCCGCTAGATTTCCTTACGGACTGGTACCGGCTTTACGGGAAACGCGGCTTTCTGCAATATCAGTTCGTGCTGCCGTATGATCAAGGCTATGCGCCCATCAAAGATGTGTTCCGGCAGATCGTGCGTAGCGGGCAGGCATCGCCGCTGATCGTGTTCAAAACGTTTGGTGACATCGAATCCCCAGGGATGCTATCTTTCCCACGTCCAGGCGTGACACTCGCAATAGATTTCCCCTACCGTGGGCCAGCCACCTTAGCGTTACTGAAACGCTTAGATCGATTCATTATGGACCATGACGGGGCGTTCTACCCAGCGAAAGATGCGCGGATGTCGGCGGAGGCGTTTCGCCACAGTTACCCAAACTGGGAAACGTTTGCTACGTATGTCGATTCGCATTTTTCGTCCACGTTCTGGCGGCGGGTTTCTGGGTAGCCAACTCGCCGCGCACAAGTTAAAACCCGTGCGATAGCAGAGAGTTGATCATCGTCTCGCCCCGTTTGAGGAACACCAACTTGATTCTTGGCTCAAAACTCGGCACACTTAGCCCATTCATGTTGAAAAATCGAAAGTAGCTTTCATGCTAAAAATCATGATCCTGGGGGCGACCTCCGCGATTGCCCACGCGACCGCCCGCCGTTTCGCGGCAGATGGGGCCAGTTTCTACTTGATAGCACGCAATTCAGACAAGCTCCAGACATTGCAGGACGACTTAAAAGCCTACGGCGCGGCTCAGGTAGACTGCATAACCCAGGATTTAACCGACACAGGCACTCACGCCGGGCTACTAGATAATGCGATGGGGGCCATGGGCGGCCTCGATGCTGTCCTGGTATGCTATGGTACCTTGCCAGACCAACACGTCATGCAACAGGATGATGACGCAGCCCGCCAAGAATTTGACACCAATTTCTTGAGCGTCCTATCATTTTTGACGGTGGCCGCTAACTTCTTCGAGCGTCAACGGCGGGGCGTGATCGCGGTTGTATCGTCGGTGGCAGGGGACCGGGGCCGGGCTAGTAATTACGCCTATGGCGCGTCAATGGCAGCTAAAACGGCCTTTGTCAGTGGGTTACGCAACCGCCTGAACAAAGCCGGGGTGCAGGTATTAACCGTCAAACCGGGGCAAGTCGATACCCCTATGACCGCCCACATGAAAAAGGGGGTTATCTGGGCAACACCGGAACAGGTTGGGGAGGATATTTACCAGGCCATGCGAAACGGGCGAGATGTGATCTATACCCCCTGGTTCTGGCGCTACATCATGATGATCATCCGCGTGCTGCCAGAACCGATCTTTAAGCGGTTAAGCCTTTAGGCTGTGGTCCACATTGAATATTCTCATCCGGTAAGCCTCAACAACTCATGAGCGAAAATCAAACCTTTACTTTTGATCGTGTAGCACCTGTTTTTTTCCTCGTTTTGGTGGATGTGCTTGGGTTATCTATTATCCTACCGCTGATCCACCTATACGCCGCCCGGTTTAATGCGTCGGCCTTCGAGATCGGGCTAGTGTTGGCGGCTTTCCCGTTGGCGCAGTTAATCGGCGTGCCGATGATGGGTGCGCTATCGGATCGGTTCGGGCGTAAGCCGCTATTGGTCATCAGCCAGGTCACAACATTCATGGGGTTTGTGATGTTGGGGTTAGCGAATACGCTGTGGCTGGTAGCCGCCTCCCGCGTGTTGGATGGTCTTTTCGGGGCAAACCTTGCCACGGCCCAGGCTGCACTTTCCGATATTTCTGACGATAGCAACCGCGCCCGTGCGCTGGGGCTGACGGGGGCTGCTTTTGGCATCGGGTTTGTGCTTGGCCCGGTGATCTCGGCGCTATCGCTTAGTTTTACCAGTAATCTGGCGGTACCGGCGTTTATCTCGGCGGGCTACTCGGCATTGTCGATCTTGCTGACGGTTTTTATGTTTACGGAAACGCTCCCACCAGAAAAGCGTAACACGTCACAAAATCGGCGGGTGACCGTGATTGGGGCTATCAAAACGTTGTCGGATAACCGTGTGCGGTTGCTACTGGTGATGATGTTCGCCCAACAGTTGATCTTTTTCGGCTTCGAGAGCTTGTTAGGTCTGTTCACACTGAGCCAACTTGGGTTATTGGGCCAGGGTAACGCTTATATTTTTGTGTTTGTAGGTGTCATCTTGGTGATAGTCCAGGGGCATTATATCGGCAAATGGAGCAGCAAATACGGCGAGCATCGGGTGGTGCAGGGGGCGCTTATGCTATTATCAATCGGCTTAGTATGGCTGTCCTTCACGCCCCAGCAACCGCCCTATAACTACATTCAATCGCGTGCAGAGCGCGAATTGCTGGCGCAGCAACAGGGGGGGGATAACCTGGCGCTCGCGATTGAACTGCCCACCACCGAGCAGCGCGGCTTGTGGGGTGTGCCCTGGTTGCTGGTCGGGATCGTGCCGCTTAGTATCGGGGCCGGCCTCATCCGCCCGGGGATCAACACACTGTTAACCCAACGCATCACGGATAAAGAATACGGGTTTATACTGGGCGTGAGTGCGGCGTTTGTGAGTGCGGCGAATGCGATAGCACCTATCATCGGCGGGTGGGCTTTTCAGAGCTTTACCCCGACGACACCGTTTTTGTGGGGCGGTATCTTGATGGGCCTGCTCACGCTGGTCAGTTTCCGAACGGTCCAACGACCCAACCAGGGCTAAGGCGTCGGGTTTTATCCCCGGAAGTTTGAGGGACGCTATGTATTTAACCGGATCATCCAGCTTTCGACCATTTCCTGTAATGTATCATCTAGCGATTTGGTGATGTCCCAGCCGGGGAGTTGCTGACGCATATAAGATAGATCGCTGATGTAGCAAATATGATCGCCTTTGCGGTTTTGGTCGCTGTACTTGTATTTCATGGGTTTACCCGTCAGGGCGGCGGCTTTATCGAAGGCTTCCAGGATAGACACGCTGTTGGCACGTCCCCCGCCAATATTAAAGACCTGTGCCGGCTTCGGGTTTTCGTAGAAGGCTTCGATAGCGCGTGCGACATCTAAGGAGTGAATGTTATCGCGCACTTGTTTGCCCTTATACCCAAAGATGGTATATTCCCGTTCTTCGATATTGCATCGCACCAGGTAACTGAGAAACCCGTGTAGCTCCACACCGCTATGGTTCGGCCCGGTGAGGCACCCCCCCCGCAAGCAGACGGTATTCATATCGAAGTAACGCCCGTATTCCTGCACCATGACATCCGCCGCAACTTTACTGGCACCGAATAGGCTGTGCTTGGACTGGTCAATATCGAATGTTTCTGGGATGCCGTCGCTATAGGCCGGGTCGTCATAATCCCAGCGGGTTTCTAGCTCTTTCACTTTGATCGTGTTTGGGCGGTCGCCGTATACTTTGTTGGTGGACATATGCGCGAATACGCAATCTGGCGCGAAACGGCGGGTAGCTTCTAACAGGTTAAGCGTACCGACGGCGTTAACGTCGAAGTCATCAAACGGGCGCGACGCGGCGAGGTCGTGGCTGGGTTGGGCGGCAGCGTGGACGAGCAGGTCTGGCTTGAGGTATTCGAGTAGGTCGAGGACGCCCTGCCGGTTGCGGATATCGAGTTCGTGATGGGTAAAAGAAGATAAGGCTTTTGCGAGTTGTTGCTGGTTCCAACGGGTATCGCCCTTCGGACCGAAGAAATCCGCCCGCATGTTATTATCCACGCCATGTACTTCCCACCCCTTCCCCCCGAAATACCGTACAACCTCCGATCCGATCAAACCGTTAGACCCGGTTACAAGCACCTTCACCATAAC
>DAOTUA010000298.1:0-22428 GCA_034437355.1 Anaerolineae bacterium
TAGCGGTGAGTGCAACCCCATATGTGTTGACTTCGTTTTGTGTTCGTCAGATGGTTTCGTATTTATCGCGCAGTTTACCGAGCGCCTGCTTAAGTTGTTGGCGTTCCACTGCCGGTTCTTGTTCTGCAATGAATGTGAGTGCATCCTCCATGGATGTGAAGTGCCGCCCTCGCACCGATGCGAACTGGGTTGCCATATTGCCTAAAAAAGTGTGAAGTTGATTACTTGTAACGGTTATGTTCCACCCCCGGTTCGGATGCGTGATGACCAGTTTCATAACACGTTGCACATCTATAGCATTCAGATTCAGTTCGATAACAGGTCGGACATCTATAATGGTGTGGATAAAAGGTTCCCCGGCTTCGATAACGGTATTTAATTCATGCGTCATCGCTTCCAGGTCTTGGATGGTATATACACCGTATACGTAGGCGTACAACACATCATCTTTAACCAACCAATCTAAATGATAGGGCATTGACTTTCCTTTAAATTACATTTTGTTAATTTATAATATTATAACCGTCTTTGGATGCGCGACAGATAAAAACATATGACAAATGTCACTTGCATTGATTATAAATAAACGTTAAATTGAGATAAAATATTTCATAAGGGGCGAGAAAACATGAACAACAATGAAATCGCACAGATCATCAACATTCCAACCTCAACGCTAAAACGTTTCATGAGCTTACCTGGCAAAAAGTTACTCAAAGACCCGGAATACATCGCCATTCTCAAAGACTTAGACCGGGAACTATTGGAAGCGACACTGGCAGATGCACGCAACGCTTACGAAAAAGGGCTACCCGCTTTTTCGGAACAACTCGCGGCGCGTTATGGCCTGGACAGCACGCCGATGTCGGCCTATACACTTGGGAATTGGGTTGTCGGGGCGCTGCAATATCCAGAAAACACCGACCAAATCTTGAAGATGCACGACCGCGTACCGGGCGAAGCTATATCCGGTGGTCTAACGGACCTGTTACACATGCTCGATAACCTGCCAGCGGGTGCGCAAGAGTGGCAGCGAGCGTTAGCGGTATTATCGCTACCATTGATGAATAGCTAAAACAACCAGGGCGGGCCATTTACCCGCCCCCATCACTTACTCGGATGGCGATCCAATCGTCGAGATCGTAGGGGACCCGTCACTACGCAAAAAGCCAAAATTGCGGCAAAATAAGATCAACGTAGTGAATTAAACTGGACCCACCATGCGATATTTACTTTTTATCGGGCTTTTTGTGATAGCCCCTGTCATGCAGGCGCAAACTGCACAACAGCCCATGATCATGCCTGCTGCCGGGGACCCCGGCCCATCAACCTGGATGTTCGGGCAGGCTTACGGCAATACCACCGGGGCCTACAATTTTGGAGATTTATGGTACCGCGCCGGGCAGGGCCTACACTTCGGTATCGATCTGTCGATGCCGTGTGGGACGCCCTTAGTTGCGGTGGCAAATGGCACAGTTCAGTTTGTGGATGATAAAGGCTTCGGGAGTATGCCGCATAATATCATTATCCGGCACGAGGCAATCGGCGTCACCACACTCTACGGGCACCTGCTCCAGCCACCAACCGTCATGCCAGGGCAACTGGTACAACAGGGCGAGGTGATCGGGTTATCTGGCGACCCGGACGAAACCTGCTACAGTCGCCCGCATCTGCACTTTGAAGTGCGATCATTAGACTACAGTCGCACACTCAACCCGGTTGATCTGATCGACGCGAACTGGCACAGCCTGGCGCTGATCGGCCCGTATGGGTTCCCGCTGTTCCAACACGACCTACAAAACCCTCGCCGCTGGGTAACGCTGAGTGATCAGCCGGATGTCTACTTCTGGGGTGGCGTACTGAACCGCTACACGACCACTTACCCGGCAAGCTCGGAGCGCCGCCCGGCTCCGTCACCTATTGCCGCCCGTGACGCCCCCCAACTCCCCCCGACAGCCACCTTCACCAGCCGACAGCTGACATCCGACGGCTGTTGCGCCCTGGCAAGCTGGGATGCAGCCGACCCCACACGATTCTACACAGTAGACGGCCCAGCAGGGGGTGTGGCGAGCGTGTTTGCGTGGGATGCGTTATCACCAGCAAGCGGCGGCACACGTTTACAACCGGCCCCACGCCCGTATTCATCACCGCATGGCATTTATACCCTGGAGCCATTCATCAACAACACCACCAAGATCAAAGGGCCGGATTTTGAAGTGAACGTGAACACCGGTGGGCGGGTGCCGACAGTCAACCCGGCAAATACCGCGCTATTGTGGGCCATACGCGCTAATGTGACCGTCCCCGGCCAACAGCGCCCCGCCACCAGCATCTACCTGAGCCAGCTTAACGGCGAGAGCGCACGAGAAATTTTCTCCGCGCCGGGGGCCGATGCACGCTGGCTAGACAATACGCGGGTGCTAATCTCGATCCGCGACGAACGCCGCCAAACGCGCCTACTCACCTACGACACGCACACCAACACCCAAACCGACTACGGCACCTGGTCCGAGCTACGCGGGTTAAGCGCCTCCCCCGGTGGGCGTTATGTGTCCTTTTACCTCGCCTGGCAACCAAACCCAGCCGACAACGGCGTCTATCTGATGGACACTAGCGCTGCTAGCGAGCCATCACAAATGCCGTGGTTCGGGGCGTGGCGCTGGCGAGATACCGATACGCTCTATTACATCCCATATCAACCGGGAAGTTCGGTTCACACGTTACGTTTGTATGACATTGGCACCGGGGAGGACCGCGCCCTAACAGACCCGTCCACAACGGCGTTTACGGTTGCCAACGGTACCTGGCATATCTCGGCGGATGGCACTCGCGTCTTATACCAGGATGCGCGAGATAGCAATTTATATGTGTTGGAGGAGCTAGCGCAATAGCGGGGAATAGGCCGGGGGCAGGGCATCGACCCACCCCCATGGGAATCGCACCAACTGCGCGAGAATCTACAAAAACCGTCAAACCGACGTAGGGGAGGGTCGCCGCGCCCTTCCGTTGCAATCAAGCCGAGCGTAACTCGACAAACGGCGATTCGGGATGAACGTACAGGCCGCACTTCTGATGCCAATACCACACACCGGAGATAAATTCTCGTAGCCCCTGCACGTAGTTATTTAGGGCCGGGTCGTTGTAGCTTTCCAGGGAGGCGGCAAGCGCCTGGAAGTCACCGAGATGCTGTTGTATCGCCCCAACAATACGATTATAGGCGTGCGATTCCGGCAGGTGTTCGTTACGCAGCACAACGAATACCGCATTGAACGGGTTTTCCTCGGACGTTTTCTCTTTCGCATAAGAAAACAGGTCGTTGATCAGGCTGCACGTAAACATACACTCACGCACCGCCGCCCGAACATCATTATCGGCGCGTTGGGCTGGCGTCAGGTATAGGTTATGAGCATATTCTATCAGGTAGGCCGACCACCACCCACCGCTATCATGCTGGCGAATATCCAAATAGGCGTCGAGTGTCAGGCGATCCGCATCGGTCGCCATCTGCTTACCGCGCAGTGTTGCTGCCATGTACTGGCTGAGTTCGTCCTTAAAGCTGACCAACCAGTCCGAGTCGGTCCCCTGGAAGTATTCAAAGATATAAGCGGCGGCATCCACAAAATCCCCTTGGTGCGTCACTGGCTCACCCTTCAGAATTTGCGAGATGCTCTCAGCAAGGGTCGGGCGCAGATGGTTAATGGCGGGATGGTTATTGCCGTCTACGTCGTAGATGTGATCGAATAGAAAGAAGTACACCATCATCAAACCGGTAACGTATAAGGGCGCGGGATCGGCACGGGGGAACATATAGTCGTTTACCAGCGAGTGGCCCATCAGCGCGTACTGCCGTGGTAAGCCGACCTGTTCATATAAACCATATTGATTTGCAAAACCGTCTAGGCGCGTCAACATATCTTTTGAGTAAGGGTTGACCCACTCCGAATAGGGTATGTTCAGTGACTCAAGCTGTATTGTGATTGGATTCATGGCCGAACCTCATAAGCATACTTACCGATACTTGTGTTAAGTCTAAATTTAGACCTAATAAAAATTCGATTAGTTCTTCGTTCGTGTGACAAACCTTGACCCGTGAATAAATCTTAGCGTATGTCGAAACGAAACGGTCTAACATCTGAGACTGGCTATTGCCGTGCATAACAATATGACCCAACATCGGCGAAGCCAGCATCTCGCGTAAGTAACTCATATAATTAGCGCCAAAAGGCACAGTGGCATCTTGCAGAGAAACCACCAGGTGCGTTTGAACCTCGGCCTGGTTCAAATGCTCTAAACAGGTGTCAAACGATTCGACAATATCGACCTGTGTCACATTTCCGCGAATTTGTTCAATCAGAAGCCCCGATTGTGGCGAATCGAAAACAATAGGCATGAGAAAACCTTGTCATATGATGAGGGTTATCTTAATTTTTTGCTGCTTCAAATTCACGGTAACACAATTGATGAATCAAAATCAAGCGATTGATTTACAAATTTAACAAAGTTATACAACTTTTGTTTAAATTGTATAGTTCACAAAAAACAGCCTACTAACCGAGCGTGTTTTAGTCGCTTATGCTGACAAATTAGAGAGGCGAATAGGCTAATTGTTGAAAAAAGGAAACGTGGGCAATAGCGGGGGTCACAGTATCGGCGCTATGATGAAATCGGCTTACAAGTTAAAATGATCACGAACCGTCAACAAAGATAAATACCATGCGATTTCGTACAAAATTTGAAATTGAACCCTTCCAACCTCACCGCCTGATGCAAAATCCCCACACCCAAACCGTTATGGGGAACCTGCTACGCAGCCAGCAGGGGGTTGACTTCCGGCGAGAGCGAATATTCACACCCGATGGCGACTTTTTGGACCTGGATTTTGCGGATGTTGCCGGGGCCACCTGGGATGACTTGGGCGAGAAAACCCCGATTGCGTTGTTCCTGCACGGGTTAGAGGGTAACGCCCGTAGCGGCCCCGCCCAAGAAATTTATCGGTACCTCTCTAACCGAGGGGTGCGCTGTGTGGGGATGAATATGCGCTCGTGTAGCGGGGAGCTAAACCGGACACCGAAATTATATCACGCTGGCATGACCGAGGACCTGGCGTTTGTCCTTGGCTGGCTGCAAGACCGTTTCCCAGACGTGCCCAGAGGGATCGTTGCTATATCGCTGGGGAGTAACATTATGCTCAAGTATCTGGGCGAACAAGGCACTACCGCCCAGGATATGCTGGCGGCGGCGGTTGCCATTTCGCCCCCGTTCGACCTGCTTGCCGGGTCTTACGTGATGGCGGGCACGCGCACCGGCAAGCTCTACACACAGCGCATGTTAGGCCCGCTAAAAGACAAAGTTCGCGGGCTAGCCCCTTTAATTGATAACAAAGTAGACATCAGCCAGTTAGACGAAGTAAACGACTTCCGCAAATTTGATGATCTCTACACCGCCCCTTTGCACGGTTTCCAGGGGGCAGATGATTACTATGTGCGCTCGTCGTCTCAAAATTTTATTGCCGATATTCGGCTGCCAACGCTGATCTTGCGGGCGGTAGACGACCCATTCTTCGACTCAACCGACATCCCCTACCAGATAATCGAACAGAACCCGAACCTATACGGCGGGTTCCCGGCCCATGGCGGGCACGTCGGGTTTGTCGAGGGGGTGCTACCCGGCCAATACACCTACTGGGCGGAGCGACAAGCCGCCCGGTTCCTGGCGGTGATGATCTGATCGCCTTCCAACACATGACCGACCTCACATAATCGTATGACACGCCTCCTTATCACTTTGACGCTTGCGCTTAATGAAAGTAAAATGAGTGTAGAGTTAAATTATTTTTAAGTGGATGTATAAACTTTTACTTTGGGAGGCAACCCCGTATGAGAGTGTATGAAACGAAACGGATTCGTAATGTAGCTTTAGTCGGGCACCAGGATAGCGGCAAAACCTCATTAGCGGAGGCGCTGCTGTTTAACGCTGGTGCCATCACCCGGCTTGGGAAGGTCGAGAACGGAAATACCGCTTCGGACTGGACAGAGGAAGAAAAAGCGTGTGGCAACTCACTGTCAACTTCGCTGATCCCCATCGAGTTTAACGACTACAAAATCAACATCCTGGATACCCCCGGCCTGGCAGATTTCCAGGCGGAAACCCAAAACGCGATCCGGGTGGCGGATAGCGTCTGCGTGGTGGTGGATGCGGTATCCGGTGTTGAAGTGGGAACCGAGGTTTTCTGGGAGTACGCCAAGGTCTACCAACAACCGATTATTGTCACCATCAACAAATTAGACCGCGAAAACGCCAGCTTCCAACGTACATTGAAGCAACTCGAAACCGCCTTCCCGGATTATAAGTTCATCCCCGTGATGCTACCGATTGGCGAACAGGCCGACTTTAAAGGTGTCGTCAACCTGATGACACGCCGCGCCTACTACAATGAAGGCCAAGAACGCGCCGATGTGCCCGATGATATGCTAGAAATTGTCGAAGCGGGGCATATTGAATTGGTCGAAGCGGCAGCAGAGGCCAGCGAAACGCTCATCGAAAAATACTTTGAAGATGGCGACCTGAGCAATAACGAAATTCGTGATGGGATGCGCATGGCAGCCCGCGACCACGAGTTACGGACTGTGCCCGTTTTCGTCTCATCTGGCACGGAAAATATCGGCACCTACCCGCTAATGGAAGCCTTTACCGTCTATGTTTCCCCCCCGACCCAGCGCCGCGTCGGGGTATATCAGCCCGGCAGCGACGAGATCGAATACATCAACAAACCGCAGAGTGACGACAAACCCCTGGCGGCCTATGTCTTTAAATCGATCAACGATCGCTACGTTGGCTCGCTTACATTTTTCCGCATTTTTGCCGGCAGCATCCGCAGCGACCACAGATATTATAACGCCACCCGTGCCACAGACGAACGCTTCGGGCAGTTGATGGTCATACGCGGCAAAGAACATGCCAACGTCGATATGCTCCATACCGGGGATATTGGCGTCGTCGCTAAACTCAGCGACACACACACCGGCGACACGCTCACCGATGGGGACGGCTATACCATCGTCAAACCGAACTTCCCCGAACCGCTTTACGCAGTCGCCGTGGAGCCAAGCACCCCGGCGGATAACAGCAAAATGGGGCCGATTCTCTCCGGGCTATGCGATGCCGACCCGACCCTACGCTGGCGGCACGAGCCATCGACACAAGAAATCATCCTAGAAGGCATGGGCGAAACACACATTAACCTGGCGGTATCGCTGGCCGAACGGCTGGGGTGCAACCTGAATACCGCGATCCCTAAAGTACCTTATAAAGAAACAATCACCGCAACCGCAAGCGATGTCTACCGCCACAAGAAACAATCGGGCGGCGCGGGCCAATTCGCAGAGGTTCACATCCGCCTAGAGCCGAACACAGGCGCAGGCTACGTCTTCGAGAGTGAAATACGCGGCGGCGCGATCTCCGCTGTTTTCCTACCGTCCATCGACAAAGGGATTCAGAGCGTATTACAAGAAGGCGTCATGGCCGGCTACTCCATCGAAGACGTGAAGGTCATCGTCTACGATGGCAAAGAGCATCCGGTCGATTCTAAGGACATCGCGTTTCAGATTGCCGGGCGCGAAGCGTTCAAGAGCATCTTTATGAAAGCGGCCCCGGTGCTAATGGAGCCGATCTACAATGTCGAGGTGATCGTACCAGAGGGTATGATGGGCGACATCATCAGCGATATGAACACCCGCCGGGGGCGCGTACAGGGCATGGACACTATCGGCGTGAAAAGCGTCGTGAATGCACAAGTGCCACTAGCCGAGATGCTGCGCTATGGCAACGTGTTACGCTCAATGACACACGGGCGCGGCCTATATTCGATGCGATTTAGCCACTACGAGCAAGTGCCGCACCACATCGCACAGACGATTGTGACGGCAAGCGAGGCGCAACCCGTCTAGCTAGCCGCATGACAAGGCGAATCCACACCGAACAGGGGGATCGATCATATGCAGATCCCCCTGTTTCGCTTTAGCCAGCGGGCAATAGGGTTAAGGTGTGACCACCAACGGCTCACCGTTAAGCGTAATACGCAGCCGATTCACCGTCGAAAACTGCAAAGCGGTTGCGGCTAGCTGGCCCTCAAACCGGGCGATAGTGCAGGCATCGGCGGTTGACGGCTCACCCAAGAGCGCGATACGCGCTTCACCATTGATGATCACAATCTGGTCGATCTCCCAGCCGGTGCCGGCAAGCGGATTAACGTACCCGGTCAGGTTCAGGGCTGCGGGGGTGTTATCCAGCAGCACGTCAACTGAAGCCGTCAACGGCGCGACCGTCGGCGAGATGGGCACCTGCACCGGCACCAACAGATCATCACAACCAACCGCGATCCCGTTGTCGTCGTTGTTAGTTACCATATAGACATTAGCCCGGTTGAACAACGGCCCAGCGGTACTGACATCAAAGGGGGTGGGCGATGCTGGTAAGCGCGCTACATCAAGGTTAGCAACCGTAACCGAAGCCGCCGCTGTGCCGTCTGGCTCATTGGTACTGATCACAAGCGACTGGTTGGCGGCCTGCGATGGCGTAAACGGTGCCGAAGTCACCTGCAAGGTGTTATCCACGCTAGCAGCAGTAACAACCAATTGCGCATCCGATGAGACATCCGTCGGGGCCGTCAACGTCACGGATGCCCGTCCGGTGGTATCGGTAGTAGGGGCTTGTGCGGCTAGTGCCACCTCACCAGGACGCCCCACGCCGATCCGTACAATCGTATTCGGTGCGAACCCGGCAGCACTCACCGTCACCTGCACACGCCCACCGTTAACCGTCGGGGTGAGTGTGATCTGCGGCTCGAAGGCGGGGTCTGGCAAGAACAGCACGTCCCCCGGCTGGATCAGGTTGGTGACTGCCGGGTTAAACTCGCGGATGTCGGCTATCGTAACGTTGCATTTTTCGGCAATGGCATACAGCGAATCGCCGCGTTCAACCACATACTGAAGGCCACAACTGTTCTCATTATCCTGGGCCAGCGCCGCCGGGATCAGCAGCAGCAGGCCAAGCAGCGCGAAAACTTGAGGTATTCTCATCATAGATTATTCCTTGTCCGTCCGTATCTTGTGATATGCTATTACCGATTGTACCTGAAAACCCGGTGTCGTGTTACATTTGCGCAAACATCGGTGTTGATGTATTCTGACTGATGTTTGCCGCCAAACATAACGCGGACATTGCTAAGTTCGGCACATGAAACCCCGGTTCGGACCCTGTACATTTTGAATTTTACAGTAAGCAGAGAGTTAGATACGGATGAGACAGCAAGCGAAGCGTAAACGATGGCTGGGCCGCCTGTTGGAACATTGCCGCGAGCCGGTCAACAGCCTGACGCACGGCATCGCGGCGGTACTGTCACTAATTGGTATGATCTGGCTGATCTGGATGGCCCGCGAGTACCCAGGGCGGGCGGTGGCTCTCGCCATTTTCGGAACGAGTATGGTGTTACTCTATACGGCAAGTAGCGTCATGCACTTCTATAACGGGTCCGAAACCATGCTGCACCGCCTCACACAGATGGACCACGCCGCGATTTACCTGCTCATTGCCGGGTCTTACACACCGTTCACTTACGTTTTCCTGGCGCATGATCCGTATTGGCAATGGGGGATGTTGATCACGGTCTGGGTATTGGCAGCTATTGGCGTGGTACTCAAGCTCGGCTTTAATATGTACGGGCATATCTCGACAATATTCTATGTGGCGATGGGCTGGGTGGCAGTGATCGCGATCCCGCGTTGGATAGCATCCGGCAATGTGACGCCGCTACTATTGATCGCGCTCGGTGGGGTTATCTACACGGCTGGGGCGGTGATCTTTGCGCTGCGCCGCCCGAACTTTCATCACCACTTCGGGCATCACGAGCTATGGCACCTGTTCGTGATCGGCGGGAGTACCTGTCACTTTATCGCCGCTGCGATCTGGGTGGCATAGCGGCCCGGCGCTAAACGTCCACAAATTGACGATGCCACAATTCCAATACGAGTAGCGCCCATATCCGCTGACCGTGATCGGCTGTGCCGGAGGTATGATCGTTTATTAAGGTGGCGACGGCATCCGGGCGGAAGTACCCACGGGATGCGGCCCGCCCATCAAGCAGAATCTCGCGGACGTAGGCTTGCATGTGCCCGCGCAACCAGACCGCTACCGGCATCCCAAAGCCACGTTTAACGCGGTTTGCGTTTTCCGGGGGTAGCACATCTGCAAACGCTTCTCGGAGAACCCATTTTTGTGTGCGACCCCGTATTTTGAGGGATTGTGGCATCGCCACGCTGAGCGCCAGCACATGGTTATCTAAGAAGGGGGCGCGGGTTTCTAGCGAGTGCGCCATCGCCATTCGGTCCGCTTTAACGAGCAGATCATCTTGCAGATACGTTGAGAAATCGGCGGCCAGCGTGCGATCGAGGTGGGTGGTGGCGTGGGCGGCATCGTAGGCGGCAGCGATGCGTTGCGGTGTCGGGCATACGTCCAGGCTATCCAACCATGCCGGCGCGAGTAAGGCTTGCTTTTGCGGCTCTGTGAAGAAACTCCCCCAAGCCAAGATGCTGGCTTTGTGTGTGGTGCTAGACGCCTGCGCCAACCGTCGCACACCGGCAACCAGATTGCGGTCGGTCGGAACGTTGGGGTTTTCCGGGAGGGCCTGGCCCACCGCCGGTATCCACTGCAACCGCACCACCCCCGGCAACAGCCGATAGAATCGTAACAGCCGATCTAACGTGTAACGGGTGTACCCGGCGAAAGCCTCGTCGCCGCCATCGCCGGTTAGCGCCACGGTGACATGCTCGCGGGTCAGTTGGGCGAGCAAGTAGGTTGCCATTAACGAGGTATCCGCTAGCGGTTGGTCGGCATGATAGACGACAGATTCTAGCGTATCGGTGACCTGCGATTGGCTAACGGTAAACTCGTGGTGGTCCGTCGCAAAACGGGAAGCAACGCGCTGGGCGTGGTCGGTTTCTGAGTATTGGGCAACATCGAACCCGATGCTAAACGTTTTCACCTGTTGGGTGGCAAGCTGGCTCATGATGGCAACGACAATGGACGAATCGACGCCGCCGGAGAGGTACGCGCCTAACGGAACATCGCTCATCAGGTGGCGCTCTACAGCGGCGGTCACGGTCGCACGGGTTCGCTCGATCCACTCGGCGCGGGAATGAGCCTGCTTGGGGGTATAGCTTGGCTGCCAATAGGCCTGCTGATGCCATGTGCCATCCTGCCAGATACCCCAATGCCCCGCCGGGAGTTGGGATACATTTTTGAGAATCGTTTCTGGCCCGATAATATATTGCGCGGAAAGATAATGGTAAATCGTATTGTCATTAACGCGGCGGGGCACTAGCCCGCTTGCCAGAAGCACTTTGAGTTCTGAGCCAAATACCAGCCCGCCATCGGGTTTTTTGTGGTAAAATAGCGGTTTCTGCCCGCTACGATCCCGCGCTAGCAACAAGCAACGCTCCCGATCATCCCATATTGCCAGGGCAAACATGCCGTTTAACCGTTCGATAGCCCCTGGGCCGTATTGTTCGTAGGCATGGACGATCACTTCGGTATCGGACTGTGTGCGGAAGCGGTGCCCGGCGGTTTCCAGTTGGGCGCGTAGCTCGCGGTGGTTATAGATTTCGCCGTTAAACACAATTGATACATCGCCTGTCTCGTTGTGGATAGGTTGCCCGCCCGTTTCCAGGTCGATGATTCGTAAGCGCCGCATCCCTAACCCGACATGCCCACGTAGCAGATAACCATCGTCATCGGGGCCACGGTAAGTCATAGCGTGGCACATCCGATTGAGTATTGGCTGAGAAACAAGCTGGCTCGTGTGGACCACACCGCAAATCCCGCACATAGGGGGCTTTGCCTTTCGTATGATTGGCATATTGTGCCCGGCATTATAGCAGACATCACCCGGCTACCAATGCGAATTTAATGTATTTGGTATACAGTGAAATTAATTGTATAAGTTCGGGCATTGACGTAACAGGCAACCCCCTACGCCAAGATAGGGGCATCGGCATCATAATGGATGTTAGCGACATTTGCCGCCATAAGTTAAACTGCTTAATTGGATTCGGAGGGAAATATCCCATGCAACTGGAGCAAACGAAGCAAATGACTCTAAAAGAAAAAGTGGAAACAGCCTTCCAAGCACGTTACGGCGAAGCGCCATCGGTGGTTGTGCGTGCGCCGGGGCGAGTGAACCTGCTTGGCGCATATACGGGTTACAATGGGGGCTATGTGTTGTCTTTTGCTGTAGACCGCTACACCATGATCGCGCTGCGAGCCCGTGATGATGGGCAAATGGCTATCCAGACCCTGGACAACGACGAAGTTAAGTTCGATATGGAACAGTTTGAAAAAACGGATGACTTCAGCGATCTGATCAAGGGCACCGCCTGGGCGCTCGGCTCGGAAGGGTTCTCGGTGCGGGGTTGGGAGGGCGTGATCGGCAGCGACATTCCAGCAGGGATGGACCTGGCAGCGGAAGCGTCCGTCATGATGGCGACAATGCGTGCTTTCGCTGAGGTCAGCGGGTTTTCGTTCGCCCCACAGCCCATCGCCAACACTGCCGACAAAGCCTATACCGATTTCGTCGGTAAGCGCAGTATCCTGCCAGATTTGTACGCGATTGGCCTGGCACAACCGGCACAAGCAATCTTACTCGATACAAAATCGTTAGACATCGACACCATTGACCTATCGCGAGAAGCGCAGGTTGTTCTGCTAGATACCGGCAAACGCCAAGACAATCACACCCTAGAGGCGATCATCACCGAACGGGCCGAACATCACGCCACCGCCGCCCGTAATTATAAAGTAGGCCACCTGCGCGACCTGAGTATGACCCGCTTTGATAAAGATTCCGAATCGCTCGAAGAAATCGTAGAAAAACATGCCCGCCACTTCCTAACCGAAAACGGGCGGACCATCCTCGGCGGCGAAATGATGCGCAGTGGCGCATTAGCCACGATTGGCAAAATGATGTTGGATAGCCACACCAGCTTACGCAACGAGTACGGCGTCCATAATGACGCTGCCGACCAGATGATAGCGTGTGTAATGGAACAGCCGAATGTGTTCGGGGCACGTTGGACAGGGATAGGGGGCGGCGTGCTGGCGCTGATCCGCGATTTCTCCGCAGATACAGCAAGCAAACTGGCGCTATCCTGTTATAAGAAGGCAACCGGCTACGAAAGCGACGCGATCATCCTGAACTCGGTAGGGTCTGTCGAACAGCTTTGATGCGGCCCCGCCTAAGCGGGTTCAATGATCGGTAAGGAGTCCCACATAAAATATGAAGCCAAAGACAATTTTGCTGACGGGTGCATCCAGTGGAATTGGACGGTTGACCGCCCAAGTATTAAGTGAATCTGGGCATCGCGTGTTCGGAACCAGCCGCAACCCTAAATCCAAGCGGCTGGACGGGTTCGAGATGATCGCCCTAGATGTGACCGACCCGGCCTCGGTTGTGCGTTGCGTCCGAGAAGTGCTAGACACTGCCGAACAGATCGATGTGCTGATCAACAATGCCGGGGTCGAACTGCTGGGCGCAATCGAAGAAACCAGCATAGAAGAGGCGAAAGCTCTGTTTGAGACGAATTTTTTCGGGATGGCACGCATCACACAGGCGGTACTCCCCCACATGCGAGAACGTCAAAGCGGGTTGATCATCAATGTGAGTTCGATTGCCGGGTTAAGTGCCGGAGCTTACCAGGGGTACTATGCCGCGAGCAAGCACGCCATGGAAGCCTACAGCGAATCGCTCGAATATGAACTTGCGCCGTTTAATGTGCGGGTGGCGCTGGTAGAGCCGGGCGTTTTCCGTAGTGATATTTACGGGAACGCGCTACGAACAGCGCACCCCATCGCAGCCTACGACCCATACCGCGACCCAGCGTTGCACACCTTCGGCGGCTACCTGGCCAATGCAACCTCCCCCGGCCCAGTCGCACAGAAGATACGACGCCTAGTTGAAGGCCGGGAACACGGGTTACGTCACCTGGTAACAACGTTAGATATGCAACCGATCCGTTTAGCGCGGATTGTACCGGATTGGATGCGCCGGTTTTACCTGCGGCTATGGTTAGGCGCTGTTCATGTACCGTTTTTGCCACGCAACCGACGTTAGATACACTCTATGTGAAGTACAATTATCCTTCAACCGTAACGACTCAGATAGAGATTAGGATGTCGTGGGGTTTCACCCCACCACTTTTTCCAGAAGAAGTGGACAAAAAGCGTCCATTTTGTGAGCTAAAATGAAGGTCTAGACGATTTTGACAGCTAAAGTTTTGGTCAAGCTTTTGCAAAAGCTTGTGGGGGTTCGGGAGTGAAGCCCCTGAGTAGTTACTTTCAGCCAAAATAGCAGGCCGACTTGACAATGTAGACCGCTGGGTTAGAATGCTTTCACAATCACATAAATTTACGGACCTCAGCATGACAACCGAAAATCTACAGCAGCAGGTTCACATATGGGCGGCCAGTTGCACCGATGCCAACAGCAAACGCTACGACGATCTCTTTCGGGATAAGGTCAAAGCCCTGATAGGTAACAACCCTAAAGCACGGGTAGCAGGCTTTTTCGCGTTTAGCGGCAAATTACCGGAGGCCGTCAACACAATCGACATCGAACAATGGGCGGCCGCCATGCAAGCCGCCAACTTAGCCGAAACAACCATCTATGCCCGTGTGAGCCGGGTATCGAGCTTCTTTGACTGGCTGATAGAGCAGGGCCACACCACGCACAACCCGGCCCACGACGCAAGACCACAAGCACCTCAAGCCTATCAAAGAGAGAAGGTGCGCCCACTCACCCAGCAACAGGTCGATACCCTTCTGGCAACCGTGTTAGACCAAGCCCAAAACAGCAAAAGCGGGGCGGTCTCCGGTAAGCGCGACTATGCACTGTTACAGTTCTACTTTGCAACCGGCAAGAAACGCAGCGAAATTATCAACCTCCGCTGGTCAGACATCAACATGACCGATGATGCGGTACAGCTTCTCACCGATGATCCGCCGCTAACGGTGCCGGGCGGACGGGCGGCGCTGGTCGCTTACTTAAAAGCATCGAACCGATGGGACTTAGCGACAAACACCCCCACGCTGAAACCGACTTCCCCGCTATGGCTACGCCACGACCGCGCCGCTAAAGGCCAGCAGGCGGTAACATCACACGGGTTTGTATATATGCTGAAGAAGTACGCTCGTATGGCTGGGATGACTCACATCCACCTCAACCAGACCCGCCATACCGCCGCGCTGCGGGTAAGCCAACAAGCGGAAAGCCTTTCGGAAGCCCAGCAACGGCTCGGTTATCAATCGCGCAGCATGACACAGATTTATCTCAAGAACTTGCAGCAACACACCCCCCAGCACGACACAGACTAAACATACAACAGGGTGCGCTTATGATAGACTATTGGGCCTGCTAAGCAATCTACGGAGGCAACATTTGGTCTGGGTCATTTTAATCTTACAGCTAGTGGCAGCTTACGGATGGTCACGGGTGATTGCCGCCCATAGCGCGGTCCCAGCAAAGTTGGTACTCACTACCGGGCTGATGATCCTGTTAGCGAGCGGGGCCTTAACGCTGGTGATGTTTGGGTACGGGTTGCTCGGCATCACGTTTAGCCCATCCCGGACGCTGCTCACCTATGCTGCGGTCATGTTGCCGGGATGGTGGCTAGCGCGGCGGCAGCGCAACTTACACCTGCCGCGCCCAAACATCCCCCCGATGGCGTGGGGGCCGTTGCTGATGTTGGTGGGCGTATGCGGGGCGGCTTTGCTCAACGCGCTGCTGTGGCCTTTCTATCGGGCGGATGCACTCGGTATTTATGTGCCGATGGCGCAAACCCTCGCCCAATCTGCGGCGCTGGTTCCAATTGAGCCGGGGCGGGATCTATATGAGCTATACCCGCAATTGATGAGCTTCGGCTATGCGCATTTGTACCAGGTAGCAGGCTGGGAAAACCCGTATCCGGCCCGGCTGTTCAACACGTTGTTGAGCTTATCTGTTTTCCCAGCGGTGTATGCGCTGGCACGCGCCACCTTTCCAGATCAGCGGTTGACGGCGGCGGCGGCGGTCGGGCTGGTCGCGCTCACACCTGATATTAGCGTGTGGGCTTCAGCGGGATATGTGGACCTGCCAATGGCGGCTTACTTCACGTTTGGGGCTGCTTTTGCGATTGCCACGGCCCGGCATGGGCGGCTAGTGGATGCGGCAGCAGCCGGGTTATGCTTTGGGCTGGCGGCCTGGACGAAAAACGCGGCCTTGCTCGCGGTTTTGCTATTCTTGATATATATGCTTGTCCATTTAATCATCGGACAATTACGGCTTAACCATCTGATGTTATCTTTTGGTTTAGTTGCCATTGTCGCCGCCCCATGGTATCTCAGAAACCTATGGCTGGCCGGGTCACTCACACCGGATACCGTCTGGGTAGACGACGCCCGTCAAACGCTGGCTAACTTATTTATCCTGATCAGCCGTCCGCAAAATTACGGGCTGCCAGGGTGGATCATGTTGGGTGGGGTCGGGTGGCAGATTGTCCGCCGTGATGCCTTGGTATTGTTATGGTGGAGCCTACCGTATTTTGTCACCTGGTATCTGTTCGCCAGCTACGATCCCCGTTTTATCCTGCTGTTCCTGCCGATGCTAGCGGTCATGGGGGGCGGGCTGATGGCTCAGGTGTGGCAAGTGGGCCGCGTGCGATGGCCGGTGCAACTGCCGATACGTTTGATTGGATTGGTGTTATTGGCAGCATTAACAATTGGCGTCATGTGGCGTAGTGTAGAGTATAAACGCCCTCTGCTAGCAGACCCCGCCATGAGCCACGAACAGAAGTTAGAGATCGTCAGGTAAAACACGATGGAAACGTACACGGCAGATACCCAGGTGCTAAAAATAGACCCCACCAACCCGCAACCGAGCGTGATCGAGCAGGCGGCGGCAGTTATCCGCCGTGGGGGGCTGGTCGCCTTCCCAACGGAGACGGTCTACGGGCTGGGCGCAAATGCCCTGGATGATGCAGCGGTCCGGCGGATATTTGCCGCTAAGCAACGCCCATCAAATGACCCGATCATCGCGCATATTGCCCACATCCCAGACTTGGCGCAACTGGCGGTAGACGTTCCCAACACGGCTTACAAGCTGGCGCAGATGTTCTGGCATGGCCCACTGACCATGATCCTGAAACGGGCGGCGCACGTCCCAGCCAGCCTGACGAGTAACCTACCATCTGTGGCGGTACGAATGCCAGCTCACCCGGTCGCCCGTGCCCTGATCGAAGCGGCGGGCGTGCCGATTGGTGCGCCGAGTGCCAACACATTCACCCGCCCTAGCTCCACCGAGGCCCAACACGTTTTAGAGGACCTGAACGGGCGGGTCGATCTTGTGCTGGACGGTGGCAAAACAAACATCGGCATCGAATCAACCGTGATTGATATGACGCAGTCGCCCCCGGTTATATTCCGTCCTGGCGGGGTATCGCTAGATGATCTGCGTCGAGTGTTACCGGAGGTAACAATGATGGTTAAACGCTTTGATGAAACGGAAAATAAGCTGTCACCGGGTATGATGGCAAAACACTATTCCCCCCGCGCCGATGTGATGTTGTTCGATGGCGAACGCTCGGACGTCCTCAACAAAATGCACGAAATGGCTATGGCCTATCATACCGCCCATAAGCGCGTCGGCATCCTAACCACCAACGAAGAAGCCCCGCTTTTCACCAACACCGGCGCACGGATCATCTCGATGGGGTCGCGGGCGGATATGGATCAGATCGCGCATGTACTGTTCGGGGCGATGCGTGCCCTAGACGCGCAAAATGTAGATAAAATCCTGGTGCGGGCCTACACGAAAGAGGGCATCGGCGCGGCAGTGTGGGACCGGCTGCTACGGGCGGCAGAAGGCCGGGTCCAGCGCCCCTAAGCGGGCATCCAACAACCAGTGGTAATCAGGACTATCGCAAAATCGAGTTTTCGCATCGCGGGGATTCCGTCCCGGCCCCCTGCAAAGGGTTTGCACCCTTTTAACCCGTATTTTCGGACGCTTTGTGCCCGAAATGATAAGGGTTTGTTCACTTGTTGAAAAAGTGATGGGTTTGGGCAGCGCCCAATGATCAGCGTTGTCACTTTTGCCCGTAACGACTCAGCCTGCCCCCCCCGGCGCTAAAGCGCCACCCCTCCCCCACTATCGCCGCTTTAACGGCGGGAGGGAGGGGTTTTTACCACCTTCGGCCATACTCACCCTGCTCTGATCTGCGTGTGTTCAAGCGAAGCCCCTGAGTTGTAACAAATATTTTTGTCAAAATCAAAATTTTCACAGCTAAAGTTTTGGTCAAGCCTTTGCAAAGGCTTGTGGGGGTTCGGGGGTGAAACCCCTCAGCCGTTACTTTTGCCCTAGAAATGCTGGCAGATGACAATCCCCACCAAGCCCGATATAATCCCAAAAGTTATCCGACTACATCAGCAAAGTGTGTACAATGCCCCAACGCAGCGAGTTTTCTATCGCAGACAGCTACACCTATAACCGCAACTCCCCCGTACGCTGGATCATCTCGCATGTATGGCGTTATCCGTGGGTGTTTATTGGGGTGTTCGTTGCTTACCTGGTGGCCTATAACGTCTACGCCTACCCTAATATTCTGATCGGGCGGGCTGCCGATGAGATAATCACACCATCGGGCGGGCGGATCGTGCTGTGGCTGAGCCTGGCGATCTTGGGGCTGCGGGTCTTGGATGGCATCATGTCGCTGGTGGGGGCGCTCGGCCTGGAGGTGTTAGCGAAGCGTTTTGAACGGGATGCCCGCGAGGAGCTATACACCAGCCTGATCGGTAAGAGCCAGGCGTTTCATGATCGCCAGCGCGTGGGCGACATCATGGCGCGGGCCACCGATGACACCCAATTCTTGAGCAACATGATCACGCCAGGGTTGTTGTTTTTGATCGTCGATGTGGGGATGGGCTTTGTTGTCCCGGTGTTTTACATCGGGCTGATACGGGCCGAACTGTTGCTAGTGCCGTTCGTATTCATGGGCGTCTATGCGGTGATGGTGCGCGTTTACATCCGGCAGCTTGGCCCGGTTGTGACCGAACAGCGAAACACCTTCGGGCGGATGAATGCCGGGCTAGAAGAAACCATCAGCGGGATAGAAGTGGTAAAGGCCGCCTCTCAAGAGATATTCGAGCGCGTGAAGTTTCGGCAGCAAGCGCGGCGCTTCCGTGATCTGTTCGTGCAGCAGGGCCGCATCGAAGCGGTGTATCTGCCGTTGTTGGCCTATGGGGTAGCGTTCGGGCTGATCTTCTTGCATTGTATGTGGCTTTATCGGCAGGGCGAGCTAGCAATCGGGGATATTGTCGCGGTGATGGGCCTTATGGGGGTGCTGCGCTTCCCAACGTTCATTTCGTTGTTTGCTTTCTCGCTCATGGAAGTTGGGATTGCCAGCGCCGGGCGCATCTTGAGCTTGATCAACCAGGAAACCGACCTGGACGAAAACCAAAGCGGGTATGGTGCCACCATGCAAGGGGCGATCACCTTTGAGCGCGTCGGGTTTGCCTACGATAACCGGGGCAGCGTGCTAAACGATGTCAGCTTCGAGCTAAAGCCAGGGCAGACCGTCGCCATTGTCGGGCAAACCGGAAGCGGCAAAAGCACGCTCACGCAGTTGGTCAACCGAACCTACGATGTAACCGAGGGCCGTGTATTGGTAGACGGCGTAGATACCCGCGAGTGGAACCTAGACGCGCTCCGCAGCCAGATCAGCAAAATTGAACAGGATGTATTCTTGTTCCGGCGGACCATCGCGGAGAATATCGCTTTCGGTGCGCCGGATGCCACCCCGCAACAGATCGAACAAGCCGCCCGCGAAGCCCAGGCCCACGACTTCATTGTGGACTTGCCAGACGGATATCAAACGGAAATCGGGGAGCGCGGCGTAACCCTCTCTGGGGGGCAACGGCAACGGTTGGCGCTAGCGCGGGCCTTCCTCAGTGACCCGCGCATCCTCATTTTAGACGACAGCACCAGCGCCATCGACAGCGCCACCGAGGACAAAATACAGGCCGCACTCCGGCGGGCGCAAGAAGGCCGCACGACCATATTGATCACGCATCGCTTATCACAAATCCGGTGGGCAGATGTAATCCTGGTATTAGAAAACGGGCAAGTCGCCGCCCAGGGCGCACACGAGGACCTATTACGCACGTCGCCACACTATCGGCGCATTTTCGCCCGCTATATGACCGACCTCCCCCCCCTGGAAACCAACACCGCCAACCCCTGATCGCCGCATCTGACGTTTTTCGGATCACAACAGCCGCTAATCCGCCAAGCATCTACTTATGGTGATGGCGCCATATGGTATAATGACATTGTGCTAGAGAATGAAAAATAAAGGTTATCGTATGGTATCCAGAGAAGATATTTTCGCCTCATTAGAGGCACAGCCCAACGTTTCGGTCCTCATCGTGGGCGGGGGAATCAACGGTATTAGCACGTTCCGAGAGTTAGCCCTACAAGGCGTCGATGTGCTGCTGGTCGATGGGGACGACTTTTGCAGCGGCGCGAGCGCGGCCTCATCTCACATGATGCACGGTGGCATCCGTTACCTGGAAAACGCCGAGTTTCGGTTGGTGCGCGAAGCTCTCACCGAGCGCAACCGGCTATTACACAACGCGCCGCATTACGTTTTTCCACAACCAACTGTCATCCCAATCTTCAAATGGTTTAGCGGCACGCTCAACGCGCCACTCAAGTTTTTGGGCCTAAGCAGCAAACCCGCCGAGCGCGGCGCACTGATCATCAAATTGGGGCTGATCATGTATGATGCGTTTGCCAGCACACAAAAATCTATGCCAAATCATCGTTTCCTGAGCAAAGAAGAGATGCTGCGGCGCTTCCCCGGTATTGATGTCGATGTGCTGATGGCGGCGCAATACTATGACGGGTATCTGCCCTACCCAGAACGGCTGGCACTCGAACTAATCAACGATACCGAACAGGCCAACGACCGCGCCCGCGCCCTGAACTATACCCGTGTAATCGGCGGTCGTGCCGATAGCGTCACCCTGCGCGATGAACTCACCGGCGACGAACACACCGTCAAGCCGACGATTGTGATCAACGCGGCTGGCCCCTGGATCGATATTGCCAACGATCATATGAACCTGGATACCCGTTTCATCGGCGGCACCAAGGGGTCGCACCTGGTTTTAGATCATCCAGACCTACGCGAAATGCTCGGTGATACCGAACTGTTCTTTGAGAACACCGACGGGCGCATCGTGTTGATCTTGCCGCTTGAGGACCGCATTTTGACCGGCACAACCGACATCCGCATCGACCATCCAGACGATGCCGTCTGCACCGATGACGAGATCGACTACATTCTAGCACTCATCCGGCGCATATTCCCTAAAGTCGATGTTTCCCGCGAGCATGTCGTTTTCACCTTCTCCGGCGTGCGCCCACTGCCGGCACAAGATACCGCCACCACCGGGCAGATCAGCCGCGATCACGCGATCAAAACGGTAGAAGCCGGCAACGACACCAACTACCCAGTTTTATCGCTGGTGGGTGGCAAATGGACAACTTTCCGGGCTTTCGGGGAGCATACCGCAAAAGAAGTGCTTGGGCGGCTCGGTATGGATTACACGACCGACACACGAGATATGCCCATCGGTGGTGGCGCGAACTACCCCACTACCGACCACGATCGGCAAAAATGGGTGTCACAGGTCGCCAGCCACACCGGGACCGCGCCGCAACAGGTCGAAACATGGTTCAAACGGTATGGAACCGGCGCTGCCGAAGTCGCCGCATTTGCCGGGGCCGGGGATGACGCCCCACTCGAACACCTGCCGACTTACACCCGCCGCGAGGTGGCCTACATCACGCAATACGAAAAAGTTTTCACGCTGACGGATTTTGTGCTGCGGCGCTCGCTAATCGCAATGCGCGGTATCCTCAGCCGGTCCTTACTAGCCGAACTCGCGGCGATCATTGGCGCGGAATTGGGCTGGAAGAACGACACGATCCAGGCCCAGATCGCCGCAACCGAGGCCAGCCTGACCGATAAAAACCGGGTGGTCTTGGGCAATAACGGAACCGTTCTGGCGCAAGCCGCCACCGCCAGCCAGCCACAACTCGACGACACCACCGCCCAGCCAACACTGGAACCGGTCGCCGGGGACTAGAGCAAGCCCAATCTCGGAATGTGGACAGGGCTGACGCATGAAACATTTCTGACGTCAGCTCCATCGTGATAAAGGGGCGCGGTGCCCCTCCGCATCGGATGTATTTCATTATTGTGGCGGGATGTAGGGCGAAACACCACGATGTTCAATTTCTACCTGAGTCGTTACCTGTAAAGAAAGAAGCCAGCGTTTTTTGTC
>DAOTUA010000299.1:0-2953 GCA_034437355.1 Anaerolineae bacterium
TTATTTTATCAAACGTCAATAGCGGCGTGAGGGAGCGGTTTTATCACTGTCGGCCATGTTCACCCTGCTCTGATCGGGGTGTGTTCAAGCGAAAGAACTGAGTTGTGACAACT
The DNA here is from genome assembly GCA_034437355.1 of Anaerolineae bacterium. Taxonomy (GTDB): domain Bacteria; phylum Chloroflexota; class Anaerolineae; order Aggregatilineales; family Phototrophicaceae; genus DAOTTY01. Next base: position 114 of record DAOTUA010000299.1, read on the forward strand.
ATTTTTTGTGAAAATCGGAGATTTTCACAGCTAAAATTTTGGTCAAGCTTCTGCTAAAGCTTGTGGGGGGTCGGGGGTGAAACCCCTGAGTAGTTACGATTCGGGTTAGATAAATAAGATCATGTAAACCAGAAACAATAACGCCAGCACATTGACAAACACGAGTGAGGCCACGATCAAGCGTTCGGTTGATGTGAAGCCGCCACCATCTGCGGCGGCGACGCCACCCGAATTGATGGCGGCATCGTCTAAGGTGCCGAAATCTTGCGATACGCCATCGTCAAAGCCCATATCAAAATCATCATCAAACCCATCATCAAATGTTGTCGAACGCAATTCGTCTAAATCGTTCACGTTACACCCCTTTCACAAACATTATGGCTATTTAAGTCTGGTTCAAGCATAGCCGATCTGGTGGAAATCTGTCAATTTGCCCGCTTCCAGACGCCATCGGACAAGCGGAATAGAATTTCTTCCTGGCGGGTGTTATCCGCTTCGCCTACCTGGACGATGGTTTGCAGGGCGGGTGTGCCGTCTGGTTGTATGACCGGCTGGACCTGGGTTACCTCGTAGCGTTGATAGTCGCGGGCTTGTTCAAACCGGCTAAAGGCGATATTGGCGACATCCCCCAGGCGCGTATCGTAGAGGGCGACAAATGCGACCTGATTACGCTGCTGGTGTAGTTCGTTTTCAAGGTTAAGCCGCCATGTCAGGTAGTCGCGCCAATCGACGGCTAGGTTGTTGAGCGCGTCGGCCCCCGCCGGGGCCAGCAGCACGCGAATATCGGACCCCGGCGACATCCCCTGTAAAACCTGGCCGACGGCTTGTGGGCCGTAGTAGTTGGCGTAACTGCTGATCAAATGGCTGGCGGTGTCCAGGTCGGTATAGCGCCCGACCAACCAGGTTTGGACCGCGCCCCGCACAAATACCGCGTCGGCTGGGTACGTCGGCTGGATACTCCCGGTAGCCTGCATCAGCAAACGGCTGGCGATCAGGTTGGCGGTTTGAGTGCGTAAAGGCGTATCAAATGGACGGTCGGCGCGTGCGATGCCCACATATGGCGATGGCACGCGCAGGGTCCACGGGGCTGTTTCATCCCAGCCGATGTTTAGCTCCGGCTGCGGGGTAATCTGGACATTTAATAGCGGTAGGTTATCACAGGGCAATATTGCACAGGTTGAGCTTAACCACTGCGAAACATGCTCCGAGATAGCGATGGCGACCGGTTCGTCTAGTGCCTGATAGTTGACGACCACCCCTTCGGCTTCGATAGTGGCTGGGTCGCCCCAGTAGGTATAATCTGGGGGGACATGCCGCCAACCTTCGTCACCGGCATAGCGCCAGTAAAACCAGGTACGGACATACGGCACGCCGTCGATAATCTCCTGGACTTGGACGCGCCCGCGTGGTCCGTTAACATCTATATTGACAATATTGCCGGTCAGTTGGATGTCTTGTTCGTTTTTCAGGCGTTGGTACGCATCGAAGGTGGCGGCTTGTTGCTGTATCCAGGCGTCACTGGCGCTGCGTTGGATGTTGAGAAAAGCGTTACGGTCGGCGATGCGTAGGGTGGTGACTTCGGCTTGGACCGTATCCTGCAATGCCCGGCGGATTTCGGCATCGACCACCCGCAACCGCCAGGCGAATACCCCGTAGATAGCAGCCAACATACCTAGCACGATAATTATACCTAACAGTAAGCGCAATCGCGCCAAGCGCCGCGCCCGTGCCGAGCGTCGATCTTCTTTGTGTCCGCGCACGGTCGATTGTTCTGCTTCGATTTCCCAATCTAAATGAAGCCCCATGATGTTATGTACCTCGCTGTTTAACGGTTACATCACCTGCATAGACTCGTTTCAGTTCGCCATCATCCGATCGGATGACCAATGCGCCGTCAGGCTCGACATCTAGTGCCACACCCTGCAATATGTGGTCATCCTGCCACCCGTGGACGGTGATCGGTTGGCCTAGCATCGCGGCCATGTGCCGCTTGTAGGCGGTGGTGATGGCTGGCGTCCCCAGTTTATCTAGCCAGCTATCTAACTGGAATAGCAGCACCGCTAACAAGCTCACGCGGTCGATCTGGCGGTTTGCTTCGGCCTGGGCGCTGGTGGCGAGCCCGTCCAAGGCGGTTCCGGTGAAGTCGTTACGCACATTGACGCCAATGCCGAGTAAAACGCCCTGGAGCGTGTCGCCCGCCCAGATGGGTTCCGGTAGGACGCCGCTAATTTTTTTATCGCCTACCAGCACATCATTAGCCCACTTGATGCGCAACCCGTTCAGGTTCAGGTTGGTGAGTGTGTGATAGACGGCTAACGTTCCGGCCATATTCACGCCGGCGATGTCGGCTGGGCGTGGTGGCTGCACGATCACGGTGAGGGCCAGCGCGACCCCCGGCGGCGTGTGCCAGGTACGCCCGTGCCGACCACGCCCGGCGGTTTGCTCGTCCGCCACAACAACGGACCCGGCCTCGGCCCCTGCCGCGAGCCACTCGGCGGCGGCAGTATTGGTGCTAGCGACACTTGGCAGGTAGCGAACCGGGCGCGGTGCTAGTGCCATTTGTAAACGCTCGGGTGTGTAGTCGCTGTGCATTTCGTCCCTCGGCTAACGATATTGAGATCATTTTATCAGGTGGGGTCAAGTGAGATAATGCCCCTTACGGGCGTTTGAGGGCCGCGCCCGCAAAAACGAATTAGGTTCTGTTAATGTTTAAGCAAAAAAACGTAACTACTCAGCCCTCACCCCAACCCCTCTCCCAAACGTGCCTTTGGCACTGGGAGAGGGGCTAAATCACGCGATGAGAAGTCCCCCTCTCCCCGCGAAGCTGTGGGAGAGGGGGA
>DAOTUA010000300.1:0-6843 GCA_034437355.1 Anaerolineae bacterium
TTATTTTATCAAACGTCAATAGCGGCGTGAGGGAGCGGTTTTATCACTGTCGGCCATGTTCACCCTGCTCTGATCGGGGTGTGTTCAAGCGAAAGAACTGAGTTGTGACAACTATTTTTTGTGAAAATCAGAGATTTTCACAGCTAAAATTTTGGTCAAGCTTTTGCAAAAGCTTGTGGGGGTTCGGGGGTGAAACCCCTGAGTAGTTACTATTCGATACGCTAAACCTTAAAACGTGCCTTAGATTTGCAACAGGGACAGTCACAAATATCCCGCTTCCGCGTCGCATCCGTTATAATGCAGGCTGATAAACACCCATTTAAGATGCCACAAGGAGATTAAGACACTGTGACCAACACCGACCTTGTAACACTCGCAATCAATGCGGTTCGCACGCTTTCGATAGATGCGGTCCAACAGGCCAACAGTGGGCACCCAGGCCTACCCATGGGCGCGGCTCCGATGGCCTATGCGCTGTGGGCGGAGCATATGGCCTACAACCCACAAGACCCACACTGGCTCAACCGAGATCGCTTTGTGCTGAGCGCCGGGCACGGCAGTATGCTACTCTATAGCCTACTCTACCTGACCGGCTACGACCTCCCCCTAGACCAGATCAAGAACTTCCGGCAGTGGGGCAGCCAAACCCCAGGCCACCCAGAAGCCTACCATACCCCCGGTGTTGAAACCACAACCGGGCCGTTGGGCCAGGGGATTTCGACGGCGGTCGGGCTGGCGCTAGCCGAGGCGTTCCTGGCAGATCGCTATAACACCGACGAACAAACGATCATCGACCATTACACCTACGTGATCGCCTCCGATGGCGATATACAGGAAGGTATCAGCAATGAAGCCTGTTCGCTGGCAGCCCATTGGGGCCTCAACAAGTTGATCGTCCTGTACGACGCGAACAATATCACGCTGGATGGCGAGGCCAGCATGACCATGAGTGAGGATGTCGGGGCACGCTACGCCGCGCTCGGCTGGCATGTGATCCGAGTAGAGGATGGCGACGATTATCAGCCCGTCAGCGAGGCTATCGGGCAGGCTAAAGCCGAAACCACCCGCCCGACGCTGATTGTAATCACGACTACAATAGGGTTTGGCAGCCCCAATAAAGCCGGGACCAGCAGCGCCCACGGCTCGCCATTAGGCCCGGATGAAGTGAAGGCCACCAAGCAAAACCTGGGATGGGCTTACGATGATCCCTTCCACATCCCCGACGAGGCGTTAGCTGTTTGGCGTCGGGCGGGGGAGAAGGGGACTGCCACCCAAGCGGATTGGCAATTGATTTACGATGCCTGGAAACTCGCCAACCCTGGCCTTGCCGCCGGGCTTGAGGACGCGCTCGCCGGTAAGCTGCCCGATGACTGGGATAGCGACCTGCCCGTTTTCGAGGAACCGACCGCCACCCGCAACAGCGCCGGTGACGCGCTCCGGGCGATTGCAGCTAAGCTGCCGACCATGATCGGCGGCGATGCCGACCTTGCCGGGAGTACCAAAACGCTCCAGCCGGACGCGGCCCACACCGGGTATCACACCGCCGCCGCTAAGAATATCCGCTTCGGCATCCGCGAACATGCGATGGGCGCGATTGTGAACGGGTTGGCGTTGCATGGCGGCATTGTCAAGCCGTATAGCGCCACGTTCCTGACCTTTAGCGATTACATGCGCGGCGCGATCCGGCTTGGGGCGCTAATGGAACTGCCGGTCGCGTACATCTTCACGCACGATAGCATCGGGCTAGGGGAGGACGGCCCGACACACCAGCCTATCGAACAGCTAACCATGCTCCGCGCTACCCCGAACCTGTACGTTTTCCGCCCCGGCGATCCGAACGAATCGGTAGAGGCGTGGCGAACAGCGATGATGCTGGATAAACCGGTCGCGTTTGCGCTTACCCGGCAGAAAGTCCCGGCGTTATCCGGCGATCATATTGCCGAAGGGGTCGCGCATGGTGGGTATACCTACGCCACCTGTGATGGCGTCCCGGCGGTGATTCTGATCGGCACGGGTAGCGAGCTACAACTTGTCATAGCCGCCTACAAGCGCCTGATGGACGCCGGGATCGCGGCCCGTGTGGTGTCTATGCCGTGTGTCGAGCTTTTCGAGGAACAAGACGCAACTTACCAAGAATCCGTCTTGCCCAACAGCGTAACGGCGCGTGTCAGCATCGAAGCCGGGGCGACGCTAGGTTGGTACAAATACGTCGGCCGGGCCGGGGTCGCGCTCGGTGTGGATACCTTCGGCGCGAGTGCCCCGTATGAGAAAATATACGAAGAATACGGCCTGACCGTTGATGCGGTTGTTGCGGCTGCCAAAGCCCAACTAGAGGCGTAAACTGGCTGCACCTGCTTATGGGGTGTCTTTCAATATTCTGGCAGCGTTCATTTTGTGGGGCGCTGCTCCACACCCCGCCAGGCAGCGTTGCCTCGCTTGATCCCGTGCCATCAAACGCCTTGGGTTCGATGGGTAAAACCCCGGTAGCTTGGCAATCATCTGAAATGCCCGCCCGTTTGTGCAAAGGCTATTTAAGATTTCACATTGGGCGTATAGTATAAGGGTGGACGGAATACATGCAAATTGTTTAATGGAGTTTCTGTTTTATGTCAGACATCAACGAACGCGGTTATAAAAACCCGGAAATTTTGGTTAGCACGGACTGGGTAGAAGCGCATAAAGACGATGACAACGTGCGCATTGTCGAATCTAATGAGGATGAACTTTTATACCCGTCTGGGCATATTCCGGGGGCCGTGCAGATCGACTGGACCGAGGACCTCAACGACCCGGTGCTACGCGACTACATCGGCCAAAAAGCATTCGAGGCGTTAATGTCGCGGTTGGGCATCACCCCGCAAACAACCGTTGTATTTTACGGCGATAAATCGAACTGGTGGGCGTCTTATGCGCTGTGGGTATTCCAGCTTTTCGGGCATGAGAACGTTAAATTGATGGACGGTGGGCGCTTGAAGTGGGAACAGGAAGGCCGCGAAATGACCCGCGACGTACCGACCTACCCGTCCACCAACTACAAAGCCCAACCCCGTAACGACGAACCGCACCGCGTCTTTCGGGAGGATGTCCTCAATCATGTGGAGGCCGGGCGTCCCTTAGTGGACGTGCGCAGCCCAGCCGAGTTCAGCGGCGAGCTACTGCACATGGCCAACTACCCACAGGAAGGCGCTTTGCGCGGCGGGCACATCCCCGGCGCGAAGAACATCACCTGGAGTCAAGCGGCCAACGAGGACGGTACTTTCAAGACCGCCGACGAACTCCGGCAGATTTATGTTGAAGAAAACGGCCTGGACCCGCAAGGCGAAGAGGTCGTCACCTACTGCCGCATCGGTGAACGCAGTAGCCATAGCTGGTTTGTACTCAAGTACCTGCTTGGCTTCAAAAAGGTACGCAATTACGATGGTAGCTGGACGGAGTGGGGCAACGCGGTTCGTGTCCCCATCGAGAAGTAATCCGAATCTTGGAGAAAGCGTCTCATATTTTACGGCTGATGTGAAATCGCAGATTTCGTAACTGGTCAGCGGTTTCACCCCGTTAGCTTGTGAATAATCTGAGATGCACCCGCCGTTTGATAACGTTTTGACGTGCCCACCCCGGCCAGCTTAGGCGGCAGTTGTTTCGATAGCGGGCATGGCTGGGGCGAAATGCACTTCGATCTCGACCACGCGCCCCCCACACTGCCGGATATGCTGCGCGACTTGCTGCCGAATCTGTTCGGCAAGGGCAGCGGTCTGCGCAGTCGTCATCTCCGCCGCAACGGTGACATCGACATCAATATGGGCCGCGTCACGCGCCCCCCGGCTACGGACCCGCGCCACATCGACCACCTGCGGCAGATGCGCCACACAGCCGCGCAGCGTGTGCGGCTGGTACGGGGCCGTATCTACCAGAACCCCGCCCGTTTGCCATAAGATGCCCGCCGCCGCCCGCGCAATCATCCCCGCGACTGCTAACGCCACAACCGTATCCATCCAACCAAAACCGGCCCACACTAAGCCCAAACTCACCAGGACGGAAAGCGTAACGTACACATCGGCGCGGGTGTTGGCCGCGTCTGCCAGCAGAATATCGCTTTTCAGCCGTTCCCCGGCGCGGCGCTGGTAGGTACTCACACCCAAATTGATAACCAGTGTCATCAACAACACACCGATCATCAACGGCGTGATAGCAAGCGGCGCTGCGCCATCTACCATACGCGCAACCACACCCTGCACCACCTCCCAGGCCGTGAGCATCAACAAAACGCCGATCACCAACGCACCCGCCGTCTCAAATCGTCGGTGCCCATAGGGATGCTCTTCATCGGGCGGTTGGGCGGCAATCGCATTCGCCACCAACGCCGCAATATTCCCGGCAGCATCCGATAACGAGTGGAAGCCGTCCGCCAGGATTGCCAACGCCCCAGACAGCAACCCAACGATGATCTTGCTGATGGCGACGATCAGGTTAAGCACCAATGTGATCACTAAAACGCGCCGTACTTGCTGATGAGCCTGCACGCGGGCCAACTCCTCCTAAGATGTGAAATAAACGGTATTTACAGCATATGGCCTCCGCCCGGACTTTGGCAATGAGGAAACAAAAGATTAGGCCCCCCTATCCATGATTTAGGTTGGCCTTACATTTTGCGTAACGGCTCAGGGGCTTCAGCGCCGTGGTGGGGGGAAGGCTGACCGGTTACGAACGAACGAGCAATCCAGATTGAATTATGTGCCTGGATTTATCCGTCGGGCCGCCCGGAAGCGGACCGGCAGTTCGCTATCGGTGGGATGCGTGAGGCGCTGATAAGTGTGGGGGCGGCGTTGTTGAATGAGTGGGAACAACCCGCGCCACTGCTGCATGATGGCACGGTCTAAGGTGGCGGTGATGACTTCGGTTGTATCGCGCCCGGCTTGGGCGAGTATCGCGCCCGTCGGGGCACAGATAAAGCTGCTGCCGTAGAAGGTCACGTCGTTTTCGTGGCCGACCCGGTTTGCTGCTGCCACAAAAACGCCATTGGCGATGGCGTGAGCGCGTTGTGTGACAAGCCACATCTCGGCGCTATCTATAGTGGGGTCGGTTGGCTCGCTGCCGATGGCGGTCGGGTAGTAGATCAACTCGGCCCCGTTCAGCGCGTAGATGCGGGCTAATTCCGGGAACCATTGATCGTAGCAGGTGGGCGTGGCGACCTGCGCCGGGCCGATGTCCCATACCGGGTAGGTATTGCCCCCGCCGAAGAAGTCGGTTTCGTAGTAGCCTTCACCGGATGGAATATGTACCTTGCGCGTTTGCCCACGCAGGCGGCCATCTGGCCCGTAGATGAGGGCGGTATCGTAGTAGTGATCGCCGTCCCGTTCGTAGATACTCCCGATCAGCGTGATGGTATGGGCGGCGGCCATCTGTGCGAAAAAACGACTGCTGGCCCCGTCTGCCACCGTCTCGGCATATTGGAACCCGGCCTTGTCACGGGTGCCGGGGAAGTATGGCAACAGCGAAAATTCCGGCAGGCATACGACATCTGCGCCCTGGCTGGTGGCCTGCGCGATCAGATCGCGGTACTGATCTTGCATCGCGCTAAAGCTACCGGCCCAGGCCAATTGGATCAAACTCACCGTGAGATTTTGCATGGTCGCTTTCCTTTGTTATTGAACCGGCAGTAAGATGAGCTTGCCCTGCACGCTGGCGCTCTCTAGCAGGTCGTGGGCTTTGGCGGCTTGCGATAGTGGCATTTGGTCGGCGATGACGGGGTGAATCTCGCCATCTTTGAGCATCCGAACCAGGATCGTGAGGTCCTCACGGAAGGCGCGGCGATCTTGCAGTACGCTGGTCGGCAGGTAATAGCCGACCGTGCGCCGTCCATCTGGCACAAAAAAGAGTGCGCCCAGTTTAAGCGCACCGGGTAGCAGGCTGGCTGGGTTGCGCTCGCCGTTTTGTAGCGCCGCCGATGCACCGTACATCACTAGCGTCCCGCCCAGGCGCAACGACCGGTACGACCGCACCCAGTGATCGCCGCCGATGGGGTCGTAAACGGCGTCAACACCATCGCCAGTGAGCGTCAACGTGCGTTCGACAAAATCTTCGCGGCGATAATCGATTGGTGTGCCGCCATATTGCTGCACAAGATCATGCTTGCCGCGTGAGGCTGTGCCGTAACAGCGTACCCCAGCCAGCGCCCCCAACTGTAAAAGCGCGGTGCCCACCCCACCGGCTGCCCCATGGATCAGGATACTCTCGCCACGGATGATCTCGGTGACCCGGTGCAACATCTGGAAGGCGGTCACATAATTTAATACCAGCGCGACAGCTTCGGCGGGGTCCACTTCATCCGGGATCGCCACACAACGCCAGGCTGCCAGCCGCACATAGCGGCTATACCCGCCGAACTGCGTCAGCCCGACCACGCGATCCCCGGCTTTGAAGGTGGTCACGCCTTCGCCCACATAGGCCACCACGCCCGCCACATCGTAGCCCGGCACAAAGGGCGGGCGCGGGTTGTTGGGATACAGACCACGCCGCATCAGCACATCGGCAAAAGCAACACCAGCGGCTTGCACCTGTACGATAAGCTCACCCCGGCGCGGGTAGGGGGTATCCGCCTCGATGATCTGGAATACATCTGGCCCGCCAGTGTGGGCGATGGTGGCGCGTTGGTTGGTTGGGAGTTTATCCGGGAAGCGGAGATGGGTTGTGGGTGGGGTCATGGTGGCAGTTACCTTACGGACTATTGTTGCATTATACGCCTGATGTGAAATAGCGGATTACTTCTTTCTTTGTAACTACTCAGGTACTAAACACATCTTACGGTATCGCACCCACCCTCACCCCCTAAATCCCCCTCTCCCACAG
>DAOTUA010000301.1:0-3293 GCA_034437355.1 Anaerolineae bacterium
GTTCATCTTCGGGGTGCTGATGATCCGCAGCGCCACCCTCGATGCCGTCGATCCCATCCTCATCCAACGAGTCCCCGACCAGATTCTCTACGGGTCCATTGGGATCGGCCTGATGATCTTGCTCGCGCTGGTCGATTACCGGATACTCGGCGGGATTCATGCCTGGTTATACGCCCTCATGATTATCCTGCTCGCCCTTGTGCCGCCGTTTGGCGTCGTCGGGGATGCCGGGGCGCGGCGCTGGTTAAACCTGGGGATTCTTATCCAGCCGGCAGAGCTTGGCAAACTCATCATTATCATCACACTCGGGCACTATCTCTCCGTCAACTACCAAAAACTTGATAGCATCTGGGCCTTGTCACGCTCGCTGATACACGTTCTCGTCCCAGTCGTGCTGATCTTCATCCAACCCGACCTGGGCACAACCATTGTGTTTCTTGTCATTTGGGCGGTGATGGTCTGGGGGGCGGGGCTGCGCTTTCGGCATATCGGGATCGGCCTGCTGACCCTCATCCTAGCAGCGCCCATCTTATGGTCGCAAACCCAACCCTACCAACGCGCACGGATCACCACCTTCATCGACTGCACCATCAATACCTGTGCTGCCGACGACCCGGACTATTACAACATCCGCCAAGCCCTGATCAGCATCGGCAACGGCGGTATGTTGGGGCGGGGCTACGCCAACGGCACACAAGGTCAACTCCGTTTTTTGCGGGTGCGCCACACCGACTTTATCTTCAGCCAAATAGCCGAAGAATTCGGCTTTGTCGGGTCCGTTACCATCATCGTTTTGCTAGGCGTGATCATCTTTCGTATCCTGCGTGGCGCACGGCTCGCTGTCGATCCATTGGGTAGCCTGATCTGCTACGGTGTCGCCGGCGCGATCTTCTTTCAGACGGTCGTGTCTATCGGCATGAACCTTAACCTGCTCCCCGTGACTGGCCTCACCCTACCGCTGATTAGCTCCGGTGGGACGGCGCTTCTCTCTACGATGGCGGCTATTGGGCTGGCTCAAAGTGTGATCATCCGACGGCGGCGTGTCGCCTGACCCGCACACCCTTTATCATCCCCCGCTCGTTGGTTACAATGCGACCGCTTCTATTCGAGTGCATTTTAGATGATTGGCAAGCTAGCGGGGTTTCAACCCAACCCCACCAAACCTTACCCATTTTGAATTTCACATAGAACGTAAAATATTGAAATACATCCCTTCTATCCTGAACATACCAACTGGGAGATAACACCGCGTGACGACTGATAAAACTGTACGAGTGCGTTTTGCCCCTAGCCCCACCGGTTCGATGCACATAGGCGGCTTACGCACAGCAATTTTTAACTGGCTGTTTGCCCGTCACTATGGCGGTGCCTTCATCTTACGCATAGAAGATACCGACCGATCCCGTTACGTAGACGGGGCGGAGGATTTGATCTACGACGCGCTCGACTGGATCGGCCTGGATATTGACGAAGGCCCCCGCACCGGCGGCGATTACGGGCCGTATCGCCAGTCCGAACGGCTGGAGATGTACCAAAAATGGGCCGTCTGGCTAGTGGAAAACGATAAAGCCTATTACGACTATACCACCCCCGAAGAACTACAACAGCTCAACGAAGAACGCCGCAAACGCAAGCTCCCTCCCGGCTACGACCGACGGCACCGCAATATCAGCGATGAAGAACGCGCCCGGCTCAAAGCTGAGGGCCGTCCAGAGGTGATCCGCTTTAAGATGCCGCTCAGCGGCAAAACCATGATCGAGGACACCCTACGCGGTAAGGTCGAGTTCCAAAACGACCAACTCAACGACCTCGTACTGCTCAAATCCGATGGCTTCCCCACCTACCATCTCGCCAATGTGGTTGACGATCACTTTATGGACATTACCCACATCATGCGGGCCAACGAATGGATTCCATCCGCCCCCGTTCATAAACACCTCTATCAAGCCTTCGGCTGGAATGTTCCCACCTTTATTCACCTGCCACTGCTGATGACCTCCGACGGTAAAATGAGTAAGCGCAACCCGCCAAAAGACAAACACGGCAACCCGATCCCCGTCCACGTTCGCGACTACCAGATTCAGGGTTACCTCCCAGAAGCCATGATGAACTTCTTAACCAACATCGGTTGGACGTTTGGCGATGATCAAGAAGTGTTTACCGTCTCCGAAGCCATCGAACGCTTCGACGGCACACGCATTAACCCATCAAATAGCATGTACCCGGTTGATAAACTCAAGTGGTTTAACGCACTTTACATCCGAGAGAAAATCAGCATCCCAGACCTCGCGGACAGGCTCCGGGGGACGCTACAAGCTGCCGGCTATACCGTAGATGACGACACGCTACAAGCCATCACCCCCGCGTTGCAAACCCGCATCGAAACCCTCAACGATGTAATAGAACTCGCCGGGTTCATCTTCGCCGACACCTTCACCCCGCCCACCGCCGACGATCTCGTCCAACGGAAAATGGACCTGCCAAAAACCAAACACGTCCTAGAAATTTCATTAGCCAAACTACAAAACATGGACTTCAACGACCCGGCAGCAATGGAACAGCCCTTCCGCGACCTGGCACAAGAACATGACTATAAATTCGGGCAACTTGCAGGCACATTGCGCACCGCAACCGCAGCACAACGCATCGCCCCGCCCCTGTTCGATACCTTTGCCGCCCTTGGCAAAGAGAAAACACTCACACGCATTCGCCAGAGCATCGAGGTCGTATCCGCCGCAATTGCAAACGCCTAACTTGCCCTTGAAATGTCATGCCCACCCTCGTACCATATAAAACACTATTGGGAGATAGTTTAACGGCAGAACCGCGGATTCTGGTTCCGCTAGTCCTGGTTCGAATCCAGGTCTCCCAGCACTTTTAGGCGGGTTCCAAACTCTTCATCTCACAAGCGTCACTCATCTGAGTGACGCTTTTTGTTTTCCCTGCTGAAAAGTAACTGCCCAGGGACGAAACTCCGCTAGCTTAGCTACTTTTTCACCCTCACCCTTTCTGTGATACCATAACCAATGAATCCCCCCTCAAATTGGGGGAGTCGCGTTTCGTATTTTGTGTCAGTCTATAGTGAGTGTCCCCCGGCTTCTACCGGATAACCCAGGCCGGGCCATGTGCAGCTATGCAAACCAACAACAGGTAAACGGATGTCAAAAGTCAGCAATATTTCCAGAGTGATTTACACCCTAACATTTATTGTGATTGCGGGAATCCTGGGGTATTCACTGGCCTGGCCTGCTATTCAGCAACAGGTCAGCCCGCCTCCACCCCCCACCCCCACC
>DAOTUA010000302.1:0-15207 GCA_034437355.1 Anaerolineae bacterium
ACCACCAACACCGGCGGCGCACAGGTCCGCGATGTGACAGGCTGCACCGTCACGACGCAGAATATCATGAACCTGCGGGCCGAGCCGAGCGTATCCAGCGCAGACTTGGATGATGTGGCCTTCGCGACAACGTTAGGCGTGTCGCAAGTCGCCACCGTCGCCGGGGACCCGAATAGCCCCTGGTACCGCGTGACCTACAACGGTCAAACCGGGTGGCTTGCTGGCCCGTTCGTGGAAACCTCCGGGACGTGCTAAGACGCACATCAACCTGAAATAATGGGGGGGAATAACCGTGGGCGGCCCACATAATCGGGCCGCCCATGCTGTTTACTGGCCGGATCAGTGCTATATCATCTGGTGGTTTTGGCCGCAGCGTAGCCCAGGGCAATTCACTTAAACCGCATTTTTTTTGTTTTGAGGGGGGCAATCTGAAAAATGGTTCTTTAGATTACCATGAGACGGTCCCGAAGCGCCATGATAAAATAGCCCGATTAGCGTTACACTAGAAAATAGTATAAAAGCTTTTGTACCTTGCAATGGGGACACTAAATGGACACATCTACAACATCTCGTCTAACTACCCTGCAAATGGCGGGGATAGGGATCGGTGTCATCGGGCTATTGATTAGCGTGGTGGGGGCCTTTTCCGACATAGACCGCTTTTTCCAGGTCTATTTGCTTTCTTTCTTGCTGTGGGTGGAACTCACAATTGGTTGCCTGGCTTTTTACCTGCTGTTGCATCTGGTGGATGGGCGCTGGGGGTTTGCCTCCCGTCGTATCTTCGCTGCTGGGGCGCGGGTGATGCCGTTGATGGCGGTACTCTACATACCCCTGTTATTCCGGCTACCGGAGTTATACCCATGGGCCGGGGCGGAACTTACACCGTCTGGCTATGCGACGTTTCACTCGATACCGTTCTTCATCGGGCGGTTAGTCGTCTACTTCTTAATTTGGATCGGTGCCGCTTACTATCTGTCGGATCGCTCCTACGAAAGCGATGATCACGCCAAACCAGAAGCCTACCCAGCCGTACAACGCCTGGCAGCTTTCTTTATGGTCCTGTTCATCGTTATTGGTACGCTAGCGTCGTTCGACTGGATCATGTCGATCACCAAAGAATGGTTCTCAACCATATTCGGTTGGCTGGCCTTGGGGCGTCAGGGTGTTTTGGCAATGACATTTGCTATTATGATCTTGGCGTTGGTATCTGGGGATAAGTCGATCAAGAAATTGGTCAACGACCGCACCCAGAAAGACCTCGCAACCCTGGTCTTAGTTACCTTGATGTTGTGGATTTACCTCACGGTGATGCAATACTTCATCATGTGGTCCGGTAACCAGCCTAGCAAGATCAAATGGTTCTTGCCACGCACAACCGGCACTTGGGAATCCGTCGTTATCTTTTTAACGATAGCCCACGCGATCCCGCTGGTGCTGTTGCTGACGCCCGGGTTGAAGAAGTTCCGTACTATTATCGCGATCATCGCCGCCTGGTTATTCCTGATGCGCTTTGTAGAACTCTTCTGGCTGATTATGCCCAGCTACATTGATGACTTTGCCATTAGCATCTGGGATTTTGCGCTACCTATCGGTATGGGGGGCTTATGGTTGGCTGTATTTGCCTGGTTCTACAAGGCACACGCCCTTATCCCAGAAAATCATCCCAACCTTGCCGACGCACTCGCACACGAAACCGCAGAACATCAAGAAGGGGTTACCGCACACTGATATAACGGGCATGGGCGCTTTATCACACCCACTGTAGAACCCTTGTAGGGGTTGTGGCTTTTTTAAGGGGATAGCCACGATACCCTACTCTATACCTTTAACGCTGTAGTTCACAGTTATAACTATTTTCAGAAAACAATAACCATCAAGGACACCAAACCATGGCTTTCGTTCGCAAGACCTTAAATATCTTAGGGGCTATCCTGAAAACCTTCCGGCTGGCCCTGCCCAAGCTCGGCGTTGGGTGGATGTTCGCCCTCCTCACCATCAACTTTAACCGGATTACGATTTTTGAATTGCAAGTGACAGCTGTCGCCGTGACGGGGATGCTGGCAATGCACTACTTCCTATCGCCCTTCCAGGTCATCTCCGGGCGGATTGCCGACCGTTACCCGATCTTTGGGTTACGCCGCACACCCTACTTCCTGATGGCAGCCGTTGTCGCTAGCCTGGCTTTTTTGGGCCTACCGACCGCTGCACAAGGCATGGGGGCTGGGTCTCCGGCAGGGTTCGCGCTAGGTTTCGCCTTGTTACTGATATTCGGTGTGTCGATAGCTGTGATGGGGGATTCGCATCACTCGCTGATCGCTGAAGTCACCAAATCCGAACACCGAGGCAGTGTGATTAGCGTTGTTTGGACGTTTACCATCCTTAGTACCATTGTTGCCGCGGGCGTTATGTCCTCTGTTATGCCAGAATACACCCCGGCAGCCATGCAACGGCTGTATAACCTGACGCCCTTCATTGTCTTAGGCTCGGCTGTATTAGGCCTCATTGGAATGGAACCCCGCTTGAAGGGCCAAAAACTGCAAGACACTATCGACGCCTCCCGTGCTATCTCTGAAGGGGCCAACCCGGTTGCCGCCGCCGTTAACGTGTTACGTACCAATCGTCAGGCGTGGGGCTTCTTCGCGTTTGTGTTTGTGTCTATCTTTTCGATCTTCCTGCAAGACAATATCCTGGAGCCGTTCGGCGGTGAAGTCTTTGGCCTCGGCCTGCAAGAAACTAACAAGTTCCAACCGATGTGGGGCGGTGGTGTTTTAATCGGCATGATGGCTATGGGCCTGATTACCGCTTTCTTCAACATCCCCAAACGGTGGATCGCTGTTGTCGGTTGTGTCGGGACATCAATTGGTATGATCGGGCTGGCGACGGCGGCCTTCAATCAACAGGTCGGTTGGGTTATGCCATCCTTGATCATGATGGGTCTGTTTACTGGCTTCTACAATGTCGGCGCACTCTCGATGATGATGGATATGACCATCGAAGGCGCAACCGGCCTCTATATGGGCTTATGGGGCATGGCCCAAGCCTTTGGTAACGGCGCATCATCCGTGGCAGGTGGCGCACTCCACACCGGTCTGATCGGAACCGAGTTCCTCACACCGAGCAGCGCCTACTTCTTCATTTTTGGGCTTGAGGCTGTCGGTATGGCTGCCGCCGCCTTTATCGTCTGGCACCTGAGCGTAACGGCTTTCCATGACCAGCACGCCAACGTCCTCAAGCGCGAAGACACGCTCCGCGCCATGGAAGCCGGGGCCGTCGCTTAGCTCATGTGCCCCAAGGTAGATTTTTCCTTCGATGAACGGGTCGCCCGACGCTACGATCACCAACGGGCGCACCCGGCCCACGTCTCCCAACAAATTGGCGAAGCCATTACTAAGGCCGCCAACGGGGGACGTGTGTTAGAGATTGGCGTGGGGACGGGCCGTATTGCCAAGCCCGTTGCCGCCGCCGGCTGTGAAGTTATCGGCTTCGACCTCTCGCAACATATGTTGTCTGAGGTTGGGGTCGGTGCAGTCGGGGCGCTCCACGTTTTCCGGGGGGATATGCACACCATCCCCTTCCCCGCCAATACCTTCGATGCCGTTCTTGCGGTCCATGTTTTACACCTATCCCAAGATTGGCAAGCCGTTTTAAGAGAAGCGGCCCGCGTTTTAAAGCCGGGGGGTGTTTTCATCCAGGGGGATGATTGGATCGCGCCCGATAGCATCATCGGCCAACTGCGCGACGAAATGCGGCGGCAGGCGCTCAAACGTATGCCGGAGATGATGCCGCCTGGGGCCAGGGCCAACCGTCAGCAAGTTCTCTCCGAGCTTGGCGGTGGCGATATGCACGAGGTTATCGCGGCGGAATGGACAACCGAGCTTAGCCCAGAGGACCGCCTGCAAACGATTGAGGCCAAACAAGATTCTGAAAGCTGGATACTCGGTGAAGAAATGTTCATCGAAGTTGTCCCAGAACTCCGTGCCTATGCACAAGCAACCTGGGGCGATCTCAATATCCCACAACAGATACAACGTCGCTTCGTGTTGAAAATCACACCGGGGGAGTGGGCGTCTGTTTTCTAAAGGTTATCTTATTAGACGTTAAAGTTAGAGCGCGTTATAATGAAAACGTGCTTTAACTTGATCATCACCGACAACAAGGAGAACTACCCATGCAAGACGATAATAACCTCAACATGATTCTTCCTATTGGCGCTGCCATCGTTGTTTTTCTGTGGATTATGGTGCTTGTGGTTTTCTAAACCCCGTCACCGTAACCATAGCGGATCAAAAAAGGGGCACCTATTTATCGGTGCCCCTTTTGCATTTAACGATTTGCTGCTGGTGCCTAACGGCGGCGGCGGCGGCGGGCCATCTTGACGCCGTTTTCTTCCCATGTTCCCCATACGCTGTACGCTAATACGGCTAAAGGTGCTGCCGTTAAGCCAAACCCGATCAAAAAGCCGGGGCTGAGTATCAATTCCCAAAAGTCAAAAAAGTTGATCATTGCTTCTGTCTCCTAGCTAGTTTCTGCGCTAAAGCTGTCAATAATCCCTGGTATCTGTACCAGTAGCTCTTCTAATTGCTCATCAGAAAGGCTGGTGGTGGCAGCGTTTACCGGGACGGTATACACGAAATAGGTGTCGAGCTTATTGGCGATATTGGTGTAGTCACCAGGGTAACTGCCAATCTGCTCCCAGTATTGAACTTCCGAGAGTGCTTCTATATGCAAAATTGATGTCCGACCAGGACCATCCCCAATGTAATTGAACGCCAGGCGGTTACTGAGAACTTGTGTCTCTACCTGCCCGATCCAATCTTCTGGGACAGTTATGCTCAAAGTATAGAGTGGGCCTTGGTCTTGCCCGCCATTTTCATAGTATTTGAGATCGCGCACTACAGTTGTATCGTCAATCATAGCGGTCTCAAAATTAACGGCGCTACCGCAACCCGCCAACAACAACACAAGCAGCGCGGCGAGCAGCAAAGTAAAACGAGTTTCGGTAAGCATGTGCTTCTCCTAGCAGTGATGTAGACTAAAACGTCAGTTGGTCCGCCGGGATTTCATCAATGTTCTCCCAGGGTAGCCGAATTTCGCTGACCTGTAAGTGCCTTCCTAGCTGGAATATCAGGATAAGGACGACGGATAGCAGTAACGCGAGAGAAGTCATATATACAGTAGTATACCCCAGAACCACACTCCCGAACTGGGTTTCTGCGATATCTCTCAGTAAACCACCACCCACAACACCGATCCCCTGTCCCATCGCCTGGACGATACCCCATACCCCCAGGAATAGCCCAGCATGGCTAATATCCGTTACCGACATGAGCAGGATAATACTCCCGACAATGAACAGCCCGCGCCCGATGCTGATCAGCCCGACGCCAAACTGGAAAGGCCCGATCAGAATAGCATCCGAAGCGTAAGCGATCACCCCGAACCCAACCAGGCCAATCGTGCAGCCTAGCCCGATCAACAGCGCCGGAGCTTGTTTTTGCCACAGCATCGCCCCCGCAACTGCCACCCCGATAATCGTTGTGACCCCCCACAAGGCTGTGAGTCGCATCGTTTCGGAAACCGACATCCCCAGCACTTCCCCGCCGTAAGGCTCTAACAACACGTCATGCGTGGCGAAAGCCATCGTTGCCACAAAGATAATGGCGAACAACTGCTTCAAAATCACTTCGCCACGCAACAACTTGAGCGATTCCCATAATGACAGCCGCACCTTAGATACTTCCTCCAACGAGATGATCGACCCATCCGGGCGCAGGCGCTCCTGCTTCCATAAGGCGACGATCGTCAACAACACAAAGACCGTTGCCGACCCCTGCATCACCTGGATCAGCCGTTTGTGTGAGTATTCCACCAGCAGGCCACTGACAATGATCGCGCTGACAATCGTCCCTAGAATGAGCATCACCCACAGCACGGAAATAACCTTGCCGCGTTCCTCTTTCGGTGTGATGTCACTCACCAGCGCCAGGTAAACCGTTTCGACAATATTGATGCCAGCCCCGTATACCAGGAAGATCGCCGTGCAGATCAGCATCCCTGGGATAAAACTTAGCATCCCCTCGCCAGTCAAGATGATCAACGCGAACGGCGCACACGCCAACCCACCAAACGTGAGCATCACCCCCAGCACGACATATGGCGTCCGCCAGTGGCCCAACGACCGCGCCTTGTCCGACTTATAGCCGATCATCACCCGTACCGGAGAGATGAAATAGTGCAACGAAATTAAGAAACCGACCGCTACCGCCGGAATATCGAGTTCAGTGATTAGCACACGGTTGAGCGTGCCAGAAATAGGTGCAATTGATAAGCCGATGCCGAACTGAATCAACCCAAGCCGTAGCACACTGAGCCACCAGT
The DNA here is from genome assembly GCA_034437355.1 of Anaerolineae bacterium. Lineage (GTDB taxonomy): Bacteria > Chloroflexota > Anaerolineae > Aggregatilineales > Phototrophicaceae > DAOTTY01. The sequence goes on from DAOTUA010000302.1 coordinate 6,379, forward strand.
GCATATCCTGGTTATTCTGGAACCAGGACGCTATCGGGTTGAAAATCGCATTCGAGAGCCGGGTATACAGGTACACCAGGCCAACGGCGGAGTTGTCGATCAGTTTCATATGATTCTCCTTACGGGCGGGCCAAGACCGCCGCCGCTATTTCCGGCGTGATCTCCGTCTCACCTTGTTCACGTGCATACGTTTCGACCTTCATCTGATATTCGCGGCTGACCGAAATACGCGAGATATACGGCACATCTTCTAGCGCCTTATCCAGTACATCCTTAGCCCCCTTCTTCCAGGGCAGGTTGCCAGGGGTTGCCCTTCGCATTTGGCCGCCGCTACGTTGCTGGGCGTAAGCGCCATCTACTGGTAAAAAGCTAAACAGCGATTCGTAAAGCAAGTTTACGATCTCTTGAATGATATAGACCGTCCCCCGATACCCCATAAACGGTGTCCCGACAGAGCGCCGTACCACCGGCCCAGGGAACGCCGCCGGGATAAAGGCCGTGCGCATCGCGCCGGCTTCGCTCAGGTAGATTTTCTCGTTGATCGACCCAAAAACGAACGTCGGGGCCTTTTTGTGTAATCGTTGTCGTACTTCCTCGTTGCTTATCCCGTTGGGGCGATAAGCGATCAGATCAATCTGCATACCGAGTTCGTCACCCAGGTAGGTTTGCAACCCGTCAACATACGTTTTGGTCCCCACCAACCCAACATCAATCGTGCTAAACCAATCTCCCTGCGGGCCGCGCCACAGGTCCCATACCGCCTGGAGCGTTGTCTTTTTCTCGTTGCGGATGAACGCCTGTGCTTGCTCCTGGGTGCCGAGTAATTCGCCCAGGTCTTGCAGAAACTTGGTCGTCCCTTTCATGCCCATCGGCGCATAGAGCATCGGCTGGCCCAGGCTTTGTGCGAGCGTATGCCCGAATTCCTGGTACATCACGATATTCACCTCGGCCCGTTTTAACTTGTTGATGTCACTTAAACGTGCCTGGTACGGGAACACCATATTGACCACGCCGCCCGCCCCTTCGATCAACCGCTTGACCTCGTGTAAATCGGCTGGTGAGTTAAAACAGCCGTAAGTCGGGCCGATGATATTTACCCGGCCCGGCTCTGGCTGAATATCGGCGTCGGCGTCGCTATAATTCTCCCATAGCCACTGTAACACGCGGTCGCGCCCGACGTGTTCATCGTCACTCAACGATTCGCTATGAAAAAACGTCGTCCCCTCCTGGAGTTGCTTCACCAGGTCCGACAGATCGGACCCGATCATCTCGCTTTCTGCCGTAGACACCACAATCAGGTGTTTACCCTGCAAAAGCCCCTCATCGCGCAACCCCTCATAAGTGCGCTGTACCGCTGGGCCTGTGCCATCACCGCCCACCTCTTGTTCGCGGATCACCGATGGCGTGATATTCTCGATGTGTGGTACTGCGTCGGTGTAGTCTGGGACAGCCGTCGCCACCAGGTTAAAGCACCCGATTGGTGCATCACAGATCACATGGACATCAGGCATCGGGCAGATGCTCCACACGGCAGCCCAATAGCTGCTGGTGTCCGATAAATCTCGGATCACTTTAGGCATGTGCGTTATCCTCCGCGAAAAAGTTTTCCATCCAGCTATAACGTTCGGTGCGGGCGAGTGTGCCCTTAATAAAGTCGATTGTCGCTGCCATGCCGCCACTCAGGAAGAACGGACGAGACGCAAGCTGATTGGTAAAGTACAGGCCAGGTATACCGCGCTCTTTGGCGATACTTGCAAACGGTGTTGTGCCGATCACAAGGTCCGGGTTGTATTCGTCTAAGGCCGCCACATCGTCCTCTAACGACTTACGATAGACGATCTCTTTTGTGCCGTGTGCCTTCAGCCACATCTCATCGGTTGTCACCAACGGGCTAGAGCCAATCGACGTAGACACAAACGGCACATCGGCCCCCGCCTCGACCAACATACGCGCATAGGCCAGTTCTGTTCCTTCGTAGCCCGTTACCAGCACCCGCCCAGAAAGCGGCTGCGCGTTCACAATCGCCTGGGCCTGCTCGCGCTCGGCCTCGGCTACCTGGCTAACAAGTTTCGGGTCCAGGTTTAACAAATCTCCGATAGACCGTAGCCAAGCATACGTGCCACTGATCCCGACTGGCGCACCCCCGACTACTGAAATATTTTTGCTACGGAAGAAATCGTTCGTTTCCGTATAAAACGGATGCAACGGCGCGACGGCCCCCACACGGCCCACACTGCGTAAGTCATCAATCGAGCGCCCCGGTAACGTGATTGTTCCCTCGACGCCCATCTCCCGCAATAGCCCGTCAATCGCGAGGGGGTCCGCTGGGAATACCTCCCCGATTAACGCCAGCGTCTTATCGTCGCGGGGGCCGTTCGTATCCGCTAGCCGCCGCAAAAGCGCCGCTAGAGCAATATCTTTTGCCTCCGGGTGAGAGTGGATCGCATACGCGGGGACGCGCACCAGCACGACCTCGGCATCACCGATTTTGGTGGGGAGCATTTCCTCCGGTAGCCCGGCAGTTTCCGCAACGCACAACGACACCACGGGGATCAACTCCACGCCCGGTTCTTTAGCAGCAACCTCAATCGCCGCTATAGTCCCTTCCACTATTTCACCCGCCATCAGTTCTTCTGTGCCCAGGTGGGCAGCTAAGATCGATTTTTTAGCGCCGTAAAAATGCGTGACAAATGTCAGCCCATACAGACAGCCGGTATCGGTTGCCATGACCGGGTGCGATCCTTCGATACGCGACAAAATACGCAGCGATCCAAAAGCCGGGCACATCGACTGTGGGTGTAACTGACACGGTTTTTGTTTGGCAGTGGTTTTTTGTTCTGCGGTCGTCATCTAAATTCCCTCAATAACATTAATAGAGTGCATCATCGGCGCTGGGTAAGCTGGCGGGCGGGGGAGCCAGCCCCCGCCCAGTGATTTGGATCAGCTTTCGGTACGATCAATGGTGACCTTATCGCCAGACGGTACTTCCGCCGTGAATTTCTTGCCGGCGGTGCGCTCGCGTTTGGCCTCAATTTCTTCTGGCGAGAGTTCATCATCGCGACGCTTGTCCAGATCGCGCAGATACGTTCGCCGGGCATCGACATCTGTCAGATAGGCGAAAGCAATAAACCCGATAATCATAATGGCTAGCGGTCCGTAGCACAGCGCGTAAGCAGAAAGAGGTAAAGTTTCAAAATACATAGGGTTACTCCTGTGTTGGCGCGTGCGATGGCATAATCACCTCACGCATTTTTTTCGGACTAATACGGAAATTTTCGATCAACTCTACTATATAGCGGAAGTGATGACGTGGGATCGAGACAAACATCTCGCCGGTACCGACCTTATTAAAGGCCCGTCCGCCACCGTCCCCTAAGGCGAACACACTGTTTTGAGTGTGCCACGGCGCAGCGAAAATTGATGAACAAGCAGATGCACCCAATTCACCATGCGGAAATGTCCCCTCACGCACGGAGGCGGCCCCGGCAATTTGCATCGCCTGTTGTGCGTTGCAAATGCAGATCAACAGGTCTACTGGCGTGCCATCTGGCACATCATTAAGCGGAGCCGCCGCTAATGCCGTGATGCTGTCGTCGGGTAAGTTATAGCTCTGTTGCTTATTGCAGCGTGCGCCTTCTTCAGTGAAAAAGCCCTGCGCTGCCGTGAGGTATTCCCCTTCTTTGATGAATTTGTCCGCCTCTGGCAGCCATCCGAGATGGTACTGCCCGACGTAGCAGTCGTGATGTGTGCGGTCTACATAGACACGCCGCCCACTTTCTGCTAAGTGGACGACCGCACACGCGACAGCATTCACCGCCTCGTAGCCATCTGGCACGGTATCATGGCAGTAGGTGATAGCAACCGGTTGGCGCTTCACCCGTAGTTTTTGCGTCAGAATATCGTTCAGTTGGTTTAGATTCACCGTTTCATCAGGCATTGATGTCTGGCTCCTTCACTACAAACATTAACGGTAAGATGGCGCGTCCGCATAGCGAACATCAATCATGGCATATGTTTGGCCTGTACGGACCAATGCGGAAAGAAACGCCACCTTCTGTTCCATATCTTCCGCTGTCCCGATGCGGATTTCAGTTGCGCCAGAAGTCACCGTGATCCCGTGATGGTCGTCTTGATCCAGATCGGTAACGTGAATTCCGATAGCATCTAACATGGCCTGCACACGGCGCTGCTTGGGGTCCTTTAAATGAACTTGTTGCGGCGTTAGCGCCACCGTTAGGCGGTTGGCTTGCCCCAGGCTGATTTCATCGTTATGTTCCCCGAATAGATCGTGCTTGGTGGCGGGGGTCGGGCGACCGGGTGGCTCAACGGCGTCGAATGTGGCTAAGAACTCGTGATAGTCTAATGGCTCGAAGTCGGTGCAGGGTTCGATCTCGCGGCGATGAATCCGCCCGGCGAGGTCCCCAAACAGATCATCGAACTCATCATTTTCGAGCGCCAGCTTGCAAGAATCCGCCAGCACGCGCACGTCATGGTTAAGCGGGAAGCGCGTTAGAATCGGAATACCGGAAGCCTCCGAATAGCGATCGGCAGTGTCGGTGCCGTCATCACGATTGACAATCAGCCCTAAAATCTGTGTGGTGCCGCCCATCGTCTGAAAATAACGGGCGGCAGTTGCGATATTGTTCGCCGCGTAAAGTGATTGACGGTCGTGACCGACTACGATAATCACTTCTTCTGCCAACGACCGCGCCAGTGGCGTTGCGAACCCACCACATACGACATCGCCCAAGAAATCCATTACGACATAATCCAGGTCCCATTTTTCCATGCCGAGCTTCTCCAGGGTCTTAAACCCATGTGAGATACCCTGCCCACCACAACCCCGCCCGACAGCGGGGCCGCCAATTTCTGCCCCGAAGATCGGCACACCGGGGGCCAGTTCGTTACGGAAGATCACATCTCCCACGCCCATCTCATCCTGTGTGCCGTTGTTTTTATGTTCGCGCCATACATCACCGAGTGTTGGCAGCGCGTACCCTCCGAAAATCGTATTGCACGAATCATGCTTAGGGTCGCAGCCGAGCTGTAACACCCGGTATCCATCGAAAGCGAGCCGTGAAGTTAAATTTGACGTGGTGAAACTCTTGCCGATGCCGCCCTTACCGTAAATTGCAATCATTCTGGCGCTCATGGTGTGTCTCCTGCGGGTCTATCTATCCATTCAAAGACGATCTTCAAACAATCCAGATCGTTTAGTGCTAGGTCGTAGCCATGCGCGACTTGCGCGACGGGTAGTTCGTGCGTTAACAACGGGCGGACATCTAACTCCCCGGATGCCATCATATCCCGGCAGCGCGTCAGGTCCCCCGCGGACCACTCTTTGGCGGTCAGCAACCGTGCTTCCTTAAGGAATAACGGCATATACGGGAGGTCTAGCTGCTGGTAATACCCCAACAACAAGATCGTTCCGCCGGGGGCCAGCAACGGCAACGCACTCGCCAAGGCTGCCATCGACCCGGTAGCCTCAATAATCGCGTTGACCGGTTGGTCAAGCGCGTCGGTGAGGGGCGTATTATCCACATTGACCACAACATCCCCGACCGCTTTTTCTAGCCGAGAGGCGGCACGATCTGCTGATGCAACAAACCCGGCTCGCTTGCGGAGCAGGCGGCTGGCCAGTTGCCCGACGGGGCCTTGCCCCAACACTAGCACCCGATCATCTGGCGACGGGGCCAGCACATTGACCCCATGCAACGCGGTTGCTGCCAATGCCAGCAAAACGCCGTGTTGCGGCGGTACATCCCCCAAAGGAATCACCCGATCCGCACCGGTAATCAGCATGGCGGATTGCCCGCCCCAGGCCGGATTTACATCCTCGTAACAGTGTGCCCCACCGATGTAAACCCACTGGTGCAGCAATTCTGCGGGGGCCTTCGCCCCAACTTCAACGACCCGCCCGACCGTTTCATACCCCGGCACAACCGGGAGTTGTAGCATCGGGTGGGGCATTTGCCCGGATAACAGCATCCGTTCCGTGCCCGCGCTGATCGACGTGTACGCCGTTTGCACGATCACATCATTGGGGGTCGCGGGCCGCAGCGACACGTCCTGGAGTTCGACCCGGCCCGGTTCTGTGATAACAACCGCTTGCGTTTTCATCGGTCAGGCTGCCTCTTGCGCGGTTGCTTTGGCGGGGGCGTGTTCGCCACGGGCACGAATCCCCTTGATGATGAACTGCGCCATATTCACTAGATAGCTCACATAGGCCACCAGCATAATCACCATAATGTTTTCGTGGCTTTGCCCGGTCCATATGGCGATAAAGTAGATATTGTGCATGATCAACGCCACCGCGTTGAAAACATCCTCCCAGAAGAACTGCGGGGCCATAAACCAATGTCCGAAGATTTCTTTCTCCCAGAACATGCCGGTAATGGTGATCGCCCACAACAGCGCGATCTTCATTAACACGCTGATATTGGCCGCTTCATATCCGTTGCCTGTCATCAAAAAACGGACGACCAACCCGAAGCTTGTCACAAAAACGATAAATTGGATCGGCGCAAGGATGGTCTGAACAGTTGTCCAGGTGCTTTCGTTGCGCTGTTTGAGTTGTTCTGGCGTGTAAGTTGCCATCGTCAATTTGTCCTTCAACTCACATTAAGAAAATCACGTAGAATCGCCATATATTCGTCTGGTTTTTCGACCATCGGCAGGTGCCCGCATCCTTCAATCCAGCGCACTTCACACCCTGGAATGGTCCGTATCGTATAATCGACATTATCAAGCGGCATCACGTTGTCCTCGCGGCAAGCGACCAACAACGTTGGCACCTGCACCGCCGCCCCCGCACGCGGGATACTGTCGTCGGTCGCGTTCATCGCACAAGCGATAGCGGTTTGTGCATCCAGCGTCAGGTAATCGCGCAGGCCCACCTGAAGCAGTTCCGGTTCGTTTGGCACCCGATGAAAATAGCGTGTCGCCATGATTTCTGGTAACAGCGGGACAGAGGCTAGCCATTTCGGTCGGAATCCCAGCGAAAATCGGTAGACCTGCATCACACCCCGGTAAATGGTCTGCTGGCGTTTGTTCAAGAAAAAGCTGAGCGATGTTAGTAAAATGCGTTCGATACGTTCCGGGTGTTTTTCGCTCAGTAGTAGGCTCATCGCGCCGCCCATGCTGTGCCCGACCAATTGCACCTGTTCGATCTCTAGTTCGTCTAATAACCACGCCAACGATGCCACCTGATCGTACATATCTTGCGGTGGCTGGACGGGCTGCGAGCGCCCGGTGCCGGGGAGGTCCGGCACGATGACCTGTACACTTTGGGATAGTTGATGGGCCATGTTATGCCAGTAATTGCCAGAGTTGCCCCACCCATGTACTAACAAAACCGGCGACTTCCCAGAATCTTGGTGAGCTTCCCACACATCCACCACAAACGGCCCGATGTCGCGCTCAAATGTATATGTCCGCCGGATGCGTCGGCTTGGGTCGAGTGAGGCCGCCGGGCGGCTGGTGTTGGTGGTAGCCTGGACCGGGTGCATATTGAACCCGACCAATGTTGCCGGGAGTGGCAAGACCATCATCCAGTGTTCTATCACGCCAAGCGCAATCATCGTCCCGATGAACAGAAACCCAGCCGTTGCCGCCGGAGAAGTTCCCGGCTCAATTCCCTGATAAATCAGCGTAAACCCGATGCTACTTGCTACCACCACCGATATCGGAAACAGCGCATTGTAGTTGCGCTTGGTTAGCAGTGTGCCGATGTACTGCATCTGGCTCGGTAAGGCATCAATACTGAAGTTCCGCACCCCCAGAAACACATTCAACTTGGCGCTGAAGTGCATGAGCCACAGCGTGAGGTAAATCCATAGGCCCCACCGATTATCCCCGGACCAAGTTAGCCCCATCAGCACTAGCCCGATCCCGATGACGACCAGTTCATGGTAGATCGTAAAGCTGAACGCTAGCTGTAGTCGTTCCGACAAGCTGCGCTCCCAGTCAAGCGGGTTATTGTTTAGGTCCGGCTCGGTATGGCCCGGCCCAGTTACAAACCCCATATAATAGCTGGCGGTCTGCCAACCCCAGATGAGAACCCCACACGTGATGGCGATATAAACATCACGCAGCCCTGATAAGTCGCGGGTGGCGTATATCCCCCACAACGCCAGGATCAATATCGCAGTCGCCCCTAAAAAGCTCGAGCGCATTACCCCCGCCGACCGTTTATAGACTGCGATCAATAACCCGGTTGTAAACCACCACAAAAAAATCGCGTAGAGAACCGGGTAAACAAACATCATCGGTCCCATTGCTCAAACGGTCCCCCGTAGCAGTCCGTGGCGTGTTTGGGCGACGATAATATCGGCTGTCATCTTCAACTGTTTGAGCCACGGCATCGGGGCCATATTCTTGTGCATATAAGATTCAAACGTGAGTTGCTGCACGTCGATATTCCGGCACATATCCGTGAAAACTTCCATCTGCGTTTCGTTGCCATAGCCCCACCACTGCAACCACTGGAGGAAGCGATACATCGTGCGGTATTCCTTCCACCATGTCCGCTGATACTGCTTGAGCGCGGCCTCGTCCACTTGTGGTAGCACCTGCGCTAATGTGCAGGCCGCCATGTGGCCGCTTTTCATCGCCCAGTAGATACCCTCGCCACTTGTCCCGACGACTAAACCGGCAGCATCGCCCACCAGCATCACACGGTCGAAAGCGATCTGCTTGCGTGGGTGGATGGGGAGCGCGTGAGCCTCCTCCATAAAGACCTCGCCGCCGTCTAATTGGTCGGATAGGCGCTCTTTTAGGTTCTGGATATACCGGCGCATGTCCTTTGTTTTGCCCGGCCCGGCCCCGGCC
>DAOTUA010000303.1:0-15968 GCA_034437355.1 Anaerolineae bacterium
CATAGTTCAAGCACCCTATTTATTAATCCAACAGAGAAGGTTATGACCCCATTGTAATGCTGACCAGACGGTTTAGCAATTTGTACTGCTACCCAGGGCAGGGTAATCGCATCAAATTTTTCTAGTGGCATAGATTGGGATTGCATCCCAAACCCTGCCAATCTTTTTCAAAAGATTGACCAAAACTTTAGCTGTGAAAATCTCCAATTTTCACAAAAAATAGTTGTCACAACTCAGTTCCTTCGCTTCAACATACCCCGATCAGAGCAGGGTGAACATGGGCGAAGGTGGTAAAACCTCTCCCTCCCGCCGCTGAAGCGGCGATAGTGGTGGAGGAGTGGCGCTTTAGCGCCGGGGTGGGGGGCAGGCTGAGTCGTTACAAAAATTGTCATATTTTGCCCTGCCGATCACCCGCCGAAGCGCCCAACTAAGGCCGGAATAAAGATCATACAGCAGACAATCGTAAACACAACTGATGCGATAAACGACCCGGCGGCGGCAGTATCTTTGGCGACTTTGGCTAACGCCCGGATTTCGCCTTCAGTGGTCAGGTCGGTGAGGGCTTCCAGGCTGGTATTAAAAACTTCGGCTAGCCACAACTGCCCGATGGTCAATACCAGCACCGCCCAGGCCAGCCCCGGCACCTGTAGCCACCACGCCAGCCCCAAGCCCGCCCCCGATGCGGCAATAATGTAATAAAATTGCCGGTGATGCACCAACAAGTGCAGCAACCCCGCAAGCGCAACTTGGGTCCGTTGTAACGGAGATGAGTTGCTTTGCGGGCTGTAACGGTCCGGGTCGATGCGTGCCGTCCCTAGCAGGCCGTTATCGATCTCGGTCATGGTTTTACGTTTGCGGTCTTCGGTCACTGTCCGATCCATTCTGTTACGCGGAGCCAAAGCGGAGGCCCCATCACCAATAAACCTACCACAACCGAGTTAACCACCCCTAATAGCACCGCGGCGGCGGCAACGTCTTTACCGACTTTCGCCATGGGGTGATATTCGGAGGTGGTCAGGTCGATAGCCGCTTCGATGGCGGCGTTCATGAACTCGGTCAGCCATACGATTGAAATCGACACCATCAACAGCGCCAACCCCATCAGGCTTACACGCAGCCAGAACGCCACCCCTAGCACAATTGGCGTTGCCAGCGCCATGATCCAGGTGTTTTTCTGGCGGCGCAACATATACAACCAGCCCGCCAACGCATACCCCAGGCTATCCAAACGGTTAAGGCTGGTATTCAGTGCGTAGTCGTTAGGGTCGATGCGAGCCGTTGCCGTCAGGCGCTCTTGAACCTGTTTGAGCTTACTCATCGTGGGGGGCTTCTTCTAGCGCGGGGACCACCGACCGCGACACGCCGACGGCATCCAGGGCTTGGCCCTGTGCCGCCCACATTTTATTACGGTTGGCGGGGGTATCGTGTTCGTAGCCGAGCAGGTGCAGCGTGCCATGAATGACGAGCAGCACCAGCGTATCATCTAAAGCGTGGCCCAACCGGGCCGCCTGTGCCTGCGAATAGGGATAGGCGATGATCAGATCGCCCAGGTAGCGGGCATCCTCGGCTAAGAGGCCGGGTAAGTCTGGGAGTTCTGCCGGGAACGATAGCACATCGGTTGGGGCGTCTACACCGCGAAAGTCCCGGTTGAGTTCGTGAACATGGTCGTCATCCGTCAGTAAGATCGACAGCCCGGTTTTCTCACGTAGGTTGTGCTGCCGCATCACAGCACCAATGCCCGCACGTAGGGCCGCCGCCTTGATCTCGTAGGTCGTCTCTAGCTTGATGTTATACATTATTCACTTTGCGTTTCATTATCATTATCAGGGTTCCCCCGGCGGGGGAGAGGGGGCACTTCTGGCAATGGGGCGACATCATCATTTTCATCTTCATCTTCATCCGCATCGGTGACGGGCGTTGGGTTGATAGCGGGCTTTTCTGTGTTGGCCACGCCATTGATGTTAGCTCGTTTGGTTTCGCTCGTGATACGCGGATCGGCGGCGTCTGGTGGTGGGGGCTTTTTGGTGGTGGCGGTCGTCAACCCGGATGGGTAGTTAATGCGCGGGTGGAACACGGCTTGCAGCATATCGACAAACACGGACCGGATCGTTTTGATGTCGTTGGCGGTCAGGCCAGATTCATCTAATTGACCGCTTTTGTTGCGGCTGTCGATGATCCCTTGCACGATCTCCTGGATTTCTTGCTTGCTAGATGGGCGACGGGCACGCACTGCGCTTTCGCAGCTATCCGCCAGCATCATCACGGCGGTTTCTTTGCTCTGTGGGGCGGGGCCGCCATAAGTGAAATCCTCCGGGTTCACCTCATCCGGGTTATCCGCGTTGGCAAGGGCCTGCTGATAGAAATACTCGACGCGGGTCGTGCCGTGATGCTCCAAGATAAAGTCGCGCACGCGGTGGGGGATGCGATACTGACGCGCTAGTTTATCGCCTTCGGTGACATGGCTGATGATGATCGCGGCGCTGCGGTAGGGGTCGCCGAGTTCGTCGTGCGGGTTCACGCCGTCTGCCTGGTTTTCTACGAAAAAGGGCGCGTTAAGGCCCTTGCCGATGTCGTGATACAACGCCGAAACGCGCACTAGGTCCGCATTGGCTCCAATCGCACTCACGGCTTGTTCCGCCAGGTTCGCTACCTGTAGCGAGTGCTGGTAAGTGCCGGGGGCATCCCGTAGCAGGCGTTGTAAAACGGGGTGGTTCGGCTGGCTGAGTTCGACCAGCCGTAACCCAGTGGGCAGGTTAAACAGAATCGTAACCAGGTACATCAACGCCATCGCGGTTGCGGCAGACAATAAGCCGTTGATGATGCCGTAACCCATCAGTTGCAGTAACAGGTTATCGGACGTTTCCACATTTAACGGCGCGATGTCGAAGTTAAACATGATGATCACCGCCACATTTGCCAGCGCAATCATGATCCCGGCGAAAAAATAGCTGTTGAGGCGTTCGGCTTTGCGCAATGATAAGATACCGATCATGCTGCTGATGGCAACTAACGTCACCAGTTCCAGCCGTTGCCCCAGCATAAACCCGACCATCAACGCCAGCCCTAATGACGTCACCAGCGCCACCTCCGCGCTGAGGATCGCCACAAACAAAAGGGCCATCCCCGCTGCCGGGAACAGATAAATCTGGTTATTGTCGCCGCCGATAATCTGGGCCGCCATCAGGAAAAGCAAAAACAGCGTTGCCCCCAGTAAAATGTAACGCGGTTGGTTAAATAAATCTGGCGTGAAGCGCGAGATAAACAGGCCGATGACGATCATGGTCGTCACGCTCACCATGAACGACTGCAACACCTCCGCGATGATCGTCGCCCGACGCTCTGCCGTCGATACGTTCAATACCCCCAACTGTTGCAACGCTTCCAGGTCGGTTTCGGTGATGCGATTTCCCTGCTCGATCACACGCTGCCCGGCTGCGAAGGTCCGCCGGACTGCCGGGAACTCCTCGTAGGCTTGTTGACGGGCGCTTTCGGTTTGCTCCAGGTTGATGAACGTATTCGGGCGAATCAGGTCCTCAATGACAGAGGTGATCACAGCGGTTTCTTGGATGTTGAAGCGAACACTAACCTGGGTTGGCAGCCGCGAGATAATGCTTGGCAGGTCACTTTCTCGGATAGACTGCTGCATAACCCGTTCCAGCACATCCATGATCTGCTCATCGACTGAGCGCCAGGTCTCCTCATCCATTTCCAGGATATTTCGTAGAACGCCGTCGTTCAGGTCGAGCGCGGTGATCTGGCCTAAATCCGAAATTTTCTGCTCAGTCGATCCGTAGGGGTCCCGACGAATATTGTTGATGAAATCCAAAATCTGACGGGCGCGTTGTGTCTGCTGGCGCACGACGCTAGCGTCTGGTAGATCGTAAACATCCTCAACATTAGCGACAGCCTGATCACGGCCCTGTTCGGTCAGTACACGGCTCTCCCATGTTAGCGAGATGGGCGCGTAAATATCACGCGGGGCGATGTCTCGTACATCTAGCGTCGCTACAGAGCGATCCAGAAAAAAGGTGTTGAACGACATAACAAAAGTGGCAACCCCGGCAAATAGCAAGCCAGACAACACAATTCCCAAAAGATGCACCATGCGTATTGTCCGTGATGAGTCCACATTAAATTGCCGTTCAAATATATCCGCGATCCACTCCGACATACCAAGTGCCCCTCTTACTGATTTAACTGCTCACGCACCACTTCGTTTACCAGTTTGCCATCGGCTTTGCCTTTGACCTGTGGCATCAGCTTGCCCATCACCTTACCCATGTCCTTTGGGTTTTCTGCGCCGACCTCAGCAATCACCTGCTGCACAAGTGCTTCGATCTCCTCGCGGGTAAGTTGCTCTGGCAAGAACTGTTCCAGCACAGCTAGCTGTTCGCGGTCCTCGGCGGCCAAGTCATCCCGCCCGACCTCCTCTTTTTCCGCGATAGACTCGCGCAGCATTTTCACTTGTTTAACGATGATCTCGGTTACATCTGTCGCAGAAAGCTCTTTTTGCTCATCAACTTCAACCTGTTTGATAGCCGCATTCAGCCCGCGGATTGTGTTACGGGCTACCGCGTCTTTATCGCGCATGGCCTGTTTAAGGGCCGTTTTGATCTGTTCTCGGGGGTCTTTCATCGGTATCGCTGTCCCTTCTTCGGTTTGATGTGAATAGGCGACCACCTATCATGACACAGTATAGCGCACTTTGGGGCGGGATGAACCGTTATTCCGGGGGGCGCACGACCACGTTATCGAACGCTACCGCTAGTTGGCCACTCGCAAACGGGTTGACGATCACGCCTAATTTCCCGGTCGGGATGATCGCATCGGTGAGGGTAGGTTGCATCTGCCCGGCGATGCACGCTTCGTCTGCCTCGACATAGGTACTTTCGCCGTTGGGGTCGTCCGGCACACATACCATAAGCGGCGTCCCGTTGACAAAAAACCGAAACGTATCCCCGTTTGCCAGCACGCGAACGGTGTTGGTGATATTATCCGTCCCCTGGTTGATCGCCTCCGACGGAATCCAGGCACTAAGCGCGATCCGCCCGGCGGGGGTTTCTCGCCACACCGAATAATAGCCGTCGCTGCTAATGTAGAAGATATAGTAAGTGGTGGGGCTTGCCTGCCGGAATATCACCCCGAAACTATTATTTTCTGGGCCTTCTAGCGCAGTGGTTGTCACACGATAATCAAAGTCTCGGAACGAAAAACGATTGGTCGTGCGGAGCGCATCCGGGCGCGAGGGGAGCATGAATACGGCCTGCTCGATGGTCAACCGCAACCGATCCTCAGTGATCGTGCTGACGTACCCGCGCCGCTCTTCGGTTGTCCAATCGGCTGCAAAGGCCCCATCGTTAAAGGTCGTGGCATAGAGAATATCCTGGTTAGCCGGGATAACATACCGAATCCGATCCGCTTGGCCCTGTAGCCACCACATCAGCGCCACAAACACAACGGAACCCAAAAGAAATACCCATCGGCGCATGATCTTTTACCTTTTCCGCTTTGCCAGTCGTCACGCCGAGATTGTACCATGGGCGCTGCTTGTGCGTAAGCGATGGCTATTCCACATGCCGCCAGTTCGACTGAATAACCGTATCTCGCGCGTCCCGCTGGTGTAGCTCGGTGTGCAGTTCATCCGCTAAGAACGGATACGCCCACAAAAACGGGAGCGCCGCCAACCGGGGCCAGATCATCCCAAACGGGGATAGCACGCCAAAGGTGACCCCGACGAAAAAAGCTATCCCACCGACTAGCAACGCCAACAACAGATAATAGCTGATCACATTGAGGATAATGGCGACGATAGCCTGCCAGGTGCGGCGGTAGATCAGCGCGTTTTTGACGGCAAAATGCGTCATCGCACGGCCCCGGCGCAGTGGCCCCCAGATGTACTGCCACACGAACGGAACCGACCACAACGCCACCAACGGCCCCAACGGGATAAGCTGAAAAGACATCACCGTCAACACCAATAAAATTGCGAACAAAGCCCGCCCCGCTACCAGGATCACCGTCACACGCCACGTCGCCAGCCACGCTACCTCCGCCAGCGCGTTAAATAGATCATCGGTATTCACCGGAGACACAGCCACCAGCGTGTATAAATCCGAGTGCTTCTGGAAGCGCCGCACCCGCCCCACCCCCCACGCCAACGCCAATATATCCAAGAAAGGTACAACCGCCAGCGTCAAGAAAAACTGCCACCTTAAAAACTGAACCATGATCGGTTCTCGCATGAAAGATGGAGCCGATACCAGCAACAACCCGCACGTTGTCAACACAAAGAAAGTCACATTGCGCCACACCATCAGATGATACGCTTGCATTTCTGCCCGGTTATCCACAAAGCGGATATACCGCGCCTGCATGTTCATCAGTATGCCGAGTTTAACCGATTGCGTATACGGCAGATCGAACCGAATGAGATCACGCAGGCGTTGGGTCACGCATCCGGGCCTTGTTTTTTGAAGATATACCGGGCCGCCACACGCTCTCGCCACCCCCGGAACCATCGCTGCAAGTTCCACACAGCAAACGGCATCAGCGCATATGGGATCAGCCCGACCAGTAGTTGCATGTCCGACCGGAAACCGTAATCCACAAGCCCTGAATAACTAAAGAGTATTTCTACCAATTCGCCCAACGAGAGCGCCAGCCACACCACCCCCGCTGCCAACGCCCCCTGCAAAATGACGATGACTAGCCACCCTAGCCCCAAAAACAACCACATCAGCGGCCCACGATGAAAGCGTGCCCCCATCGACGCACCAAACGCCGTCAGCATCTCTAACCGCCAGATCGGTTCGCACAACAGTTGGATCGCAAAGATTACCATGCCCGCCGCAATCAGCGTAAAGTCGAACCATACATCGGGATTGTTCCTTAACGGCAATCTAAATTCGTTTTCGTAAAACCCGATCAAAATGGCACCGGCTACCACACTCAGCAGCATCAAGGCGGCGATCAGCCGAGCAGCCCAGGCGAATATAAACACCCGCCACGCCCGCGCACGGGCCAGGGCTATCCGCGTGCTAATATAGGTTGCCGGTGGGATCAGCGAAACGCGCATCAGGTCGTAATGGGTGTTATCTAGAGTATCGGTACGAATACTCATGGCGGCAAAATAAACCGTGAAGAAATCGACCAACGGGTATAGCCCTATCGAAAACAACACGGCGGCGATAGCGTATCTTGCGGCAATCTGCATGTCATGGTATGGGTCCGAGAAAGTCGGGTTTAACAGCAGCATCAGCAATAACAGCGGGATTAGCATCACCAGCCCGACCACCCAGAACGCATAGCGCCCGGTCGTCATCATTTGGGCCGGGGTACTGCCGCCGCGTATATGGCGTACCCGGTACGCTACCAACGGATGGCTCACGTTGGCGTCGTTGTAGGGTGTCATCCGCCGGAGTAGCATCATGATAGTATGCCTTTCTGCTCAGTTGAGAGATGCCAAAATACGTTGCGCTTCTTCTCGGAACAGCCCATCTGCCGCGATCACCTGCCGCAGCAAGCCCTGGGCGCGGGTGTCGTCCGTGCCGGTGCCGAGTAACACCCGCGCTTTGTAGTAAGCCGCCCGCGTGTTATCTGGGGCCATTTGCAACGCCTCATCAATCATCGCTTCGCCCTGGTCGCGGTCCCCCAGCGTATAGAACGCCCACCCCATCCCCGCTAGTAAGTCCGGGTTGTGCGGGTTATTCTGGATGGCACTATCCAGCGCCATCAGGCCATCCGATCCCAAGTTGTAGGCTTCGTCACTATAAAACTGGGCCAACAGGTTTTGAAAGATCGGGTCGTTCTTGCTGAAGGCGACCGCCTGCCGCAGCCAGTATTCGGCCTGTTGCAAGTCCCCGGTGAGGCGGTAAGCCGTCCCAAGTTCGGCGTAGAGGGTGGGGTTATCCGGCGCGAGTGCGACAGCCTGAATGATGGCCCCCAGGCTAGCATCATAGGCCCCGGTGTGGCGATAGTGGAGCGCCTCTAAGAAGCGAATCTGCGGGTCATCTGGGCGGAGTGCGACCGCCTGTTGAATGGCGCTGGCCCCGTCTTTGCCCTGCTTATCCCGCGCTAAACTGAGGTAGGCCAAGGCTTCCGGGAGGGGGGCATCGTTTGCGGCTTGGTAGAGCGCATTGGCGTAAGATAGCGCGAGTTCGGCATAGCGCCACTCGTCATGCTCAATCAGGGACAGCCCAACCAGCACCGGCACCCCCACATGATCCACCCCTTCGATCTGCTGGCGGCTGCGGTTTTCAAGCAACGTCACACGCACAGCGCGGGCCGGCTCCTGGAAGGCCGGGTCTTGCATCGCTTTCTGGAGGTGGGCCTGCGCTTGGTTGGGGTTAGACGGGGCCAACAGCATTCCCAGATGATAATTGGCCCAGGGGTTATCCGGCTGTAGCCCGACCAGCGTTTGCAGGGCTTCTAACGCGGCGGGCCAGTCCTCTTGCATCAGGTACAGGCGGGTAACGGACTGTAGCGTTAACGGGTCATCTGGCCGGGCTTGCTGCCAATGGAAAAGCGCCTGTGGCGCGTCCCCCAGCGTAAACCACAGGTCCCCCGCCAGCCGATGCCGTTCTGAGGTCCAGCCATGTTCGCTAACCAGGGCTTCCAGATGGTAGAGAGCTTGTACCGGGCGGCGGGCCTGGTTGGTTTCAATCGCGAGCAGGCGGCGGTCTGGGCTGAGGGTGGGAACTGGCCGGGGGGAGTGGGGCGATAAGCCTACCGCCCATCCGAATATCAGCAGCAATAGCAAAAGCGAGACGGCCCCGATCATCAGATAGAAACGGTTAGTTCGCGGCATCCAGGGCTTTACGCACAACCTGTTCGACTTCATCAGAGGTGAACGGCTTGATCAGGTAGCTGTGAATCCCCTGTAGTTTGCCGATCAAGCGGTTGGCGGGGTCACCGTAGGCGGTGATCACGATGACGGCTGGCATCTTATTCTCGTCGGATTTCCAATCGCGCAGTTCCTCTAGCATTTTCCAGCCGGTCATGTCTGGTAAGCCAATATCCAGCAGCAGGATGTCCGGGCGATTGGTTTTGACCTTCTCCAACCCCTTCGCGCCATGTGATACGGCTTCGACTTGCATTCCCGCGTTTTCCAGCGTCGCCTGGATCACTTCTGCTAGTTCCTGAGTATCCTCTACGATCAGCACACTGGGCTTCTTGTTGTCGCTTTCTGGGGCAACCTGTTCAGTCGTCGGTTGTGGGGTGGGTTGGGTTTCGTCGGTGCTGGTGCTATTGGCATCATCGGTGGCGGGGTCATCCGCTTCACGGGCAGATGTGGCGTCCTCGGCTCCGTCGGTTTGCATATGAATCGCCTGGAGCGCCCCGGTAACCGCCTCCGACTGGGCCGGGCCGGGCATAATCGGATGGGTGTTGGTTTGCTGCGCTACGGTCTGCTCACGCTGATGATGTCGGTCGTTGGTTCCCTCGGCAAGCTCAAGGGTTCCGGTATCTTTCGGGTTGCTCATAAATCAAACCTCACGGCTTATGATGCCAATTTTTCGCAACAATTTCATATATTATAGCATAGGACCGTTTCAAAGCGATAACCGACTCATTGGCACGGAGTGCATTTCACTTGAGTGCGGTGTTGTTATTCTCATTTGAGTTCGGACTCAAATTCCGGGGGGGCATTTCATGTTGGTGGCAAATGTGTTCTCCATATGATGAGCAGGGCAATCGCGCCGTAGAGCCGGGCGCATCCCAAGAACCCAAATCCGACGTAGGGGACGGTCGCTGTGCCCCCCCGCCACTAATGATCAACTCTACAGCCGTTTATCTTGAGTGTGCTATGCTTGACCTATCAACGGGTATGATCTGGCAAAGGGAATACATGGGCCGACTTATCATCTTATGCTTGGGCTTGTGGGTCATTCAAGGCGTGAGCGTTGGCGCACAGGCTGCCCCGGTCGCAGTGTGCCCCGATGGTGGCATCCAGCCACGCCCAGCCGACTTTGAACCCGGTGGGATTATCCTGACCACTTTCGATCAAGAGGCGCTCTGGGTCTACGATGTCAACGCCGATCGCCGTTACCCGCTACCGGAAACTGTCCCGTGTAGCCGCAATTGCCACATCTCGCCCGATCACCGCTGGATCATCCGTATGGGGACGGATTTTAACTTCTACAAGATGCGGTTAGATGGCACCCAGCGCACGGTTCTAACGGGGGGGGCGGCAGATGTGCGCTGGTGGGATGTCAATACGCTTTTGGTCTGGACGCCGGATTTACGCGCTTATCTGCTGCCGGATGGCGCGTCTAACACCCCAGACCAACGCACCTACCTTCAGGCCGATGGCGTAGTTGTTATCCAACCGGGGGGTACCCACGCGCTAACCGTGCAAGCTGGCCCGGATAACTCGTTTAGGCGGGCCTTGGAGGATTTGACGCTGCGCGAGCTGGTCGGTGTGGCGGGGGTGGCCCCGGTAGACCTCGGCGCGGACATCCCATATTTTAATAATGCCGCCTGGTCGCCGGATGGCGCGTGGTTGGCCTTTGTCCAGCAGGCCCCCACCACTAACGGCGTCCCCAGCAGCGAGCTTTACAGCATCCGTCCGGGTGATAGCGCCCCAACCCGCTGGACCGACCTCACCGCGCACTATGGGCCAGTACGGATCAACGGACATGCTATCGGTGATCTGAGTTGGTCGCCAGATGCGACGCGGGTCGCCTTCTGGGTAATGCCGATGACCGGCCCCAATATTGCCGAGGCTAGCGCCGCCCAACTCCACATTTACGATACCGCCGCCGGGGAGTTGCGCAGCTATTGCGGGTACGACACCATCGAACATACCCCCACCCCGCCCCGGCTCATATGGTCGCCAGATGGTACGCATATCGCTTTTGGTGGGAATGTTCCCAACGACAATAAAGGCTATTTACTGCTGGCCTTGCGTGTGAGCGACGGCGTGTTTACCGAACTCAGCGACGGCATCTATCCGGCCTTGGGGACTGCCGATGTAATCGCGTGGGGACAGCGATGAAAGGGTTAGTAAGTTGGCAGTTGTGGCAGCGCATCCAACGCCAACAACGGGACCATCCGCTTTATCAGCGCACCGTACATTTATACGGCAGTGGGCAAGGGTGGGTCGCGCTGGTTGGTGTCGAACTGACCGCGTTGTTTTTCTATACCCCGTTAGTGTTTGTTACCTTTCCGTTTATCCCTTTCGTGCTGATGCTATCCAATACGGTTAACGGTTTGGCGCTGGCGCTCAAAATCTGCGCGATTTTGCACCACGAACGCCAAACCCACCGCCTGGACCTGATCGCGTTGATCCCGTGTGGAAAGCGTGAGGCGGTCTGGATGATGGTCTTGGCCGCGGTCCATCACACCGACGCCTACCACAACCTGACGCGCTGGCGGCATTACGTCCGCTATATGCTGCCGGTCGGCGCAATTGTGTATTTGATGTTACTGATACTGAATGTGTTATCCGGGGGGGTTGGCATCGCCATTCGCAACGGGCTATTTTTTCTGATCCTCTTGCCAGCACTTGCCACGCTTTTGTTTAGCTGGGACAGCACCCAGGCGATTGTCACCGCGATGCTAAGCGGCTTATTTGCCAGCAGCGCCACCGCCAACCACACCGAATCGCGCTTGTTGGCGGGGGCTGTTTTTATCGGCGTTCAGTTGTTGTATGGGGCATTAGTCTGGTTGCTTAGCTTGCCGTTGCAGTGGTACTCCGCGCCGTATTACCATCATCACCCGGCGCAGTGGACGCCTTTCTTGTTCCGAACGGCGCTCTATCTGGTCTACGTGTGTGTTGTGTTTATCGGCCTACGCGAGATCATCATCCGTCAATTGTGGTGGCGCTACCAACGGAACCTGCAAGCATGAGGGTGGGCGTAACGACCTGGCGGCTGTGGCACACGATCCAAAACTGGCCCGCGCCATCGGCCCCCTTTAAGCGGGTTATCACGCCCGGCCCGGTGTTGGGTCCGAACTTTGGTGATCGTTTGGTGGTGGGGATAGTGGTCTACTACGTGGCGCTTTCCGTCTTTTTGGGGTCCCCATTTGCCGGCTATGGCAGCCCCGCGTTCGACCTACGCGCTGTTGCGATCCTGTTGATGTTCATTCCGGTTGGGCTGCTGCTCGTGGTCATTAGCCCGCCATGCCAGGGGATCGTGTGGCTGATGTTGTATTCAAACCGGTTGACCATGTTACACCGAACCGGCGTTTACCCGGTGTTGGTAGCTACCCCACCGGGCCATGCTGGGCTGGTGCGTCTGCTCGGCGGGGGGATGCTGCATCAGCATGTGCTGCTCAAGCGCCTGCCGAATGCCGAAAACCCCTTTGCGCCGGGGGTGGTGTGGCCGCTGTTGATCGTTGGCTTTGCGTTGTTTGGGATCGCCCCGGCACGCCGGGCCTTG
Organism: Anaerolineae bacterium; assembly: GCA_034437355.1. GTDB lineage: Bacteria > Chloroflexota > Anaerolineae > Aggregatilineales > Phototrophicaceae > DAOTTY01. Next base: position 12,381 of record DAOTUA010000303.1, read on the forward strand.
TTGGTGCTGATCCCGCTTTTGGTGGGGGGTGTGTTTCTCTACATAGGTTATGTGCAATCCTGCTGCTTAGGGACGTTGCTTGCGGCCAATATCCCTCAAGCCGCCGGTAGCCTATCTGCCAATATAAGATGGGCAACTGCGGGGTTACTCGGCATACAGGCGGTGACGTATGGTGTGCCGCTATATCTGTTGTTATATGGGCCGTTGTCCTGGGGGATGACGCCATTTGGTATGATGGGCGTGCCACACCTCATTATCTTTTACTGGCTGCGAGAATTGATCATCGTGGGGCTGTGGCGCTGGTATGATGTCCGCAACTACCCGGAGCAACTGGTCGAACCTGATGCGCCTACAAACGCTAATCACCTGGCGTAACATTCAAAATGTGGATGAAACCCAACCGCTATACCGCAAGCTCTGGTTTTTGCATTATCGGCGCTCACTCTGGGCGGCTTCGAGTGGCTATCCTTACTCGCTGATGGGGATGTCGGTAGCGGTCTTACTGGCCCCGTTATTCTTGCTATTGCCCTGGAGTGTCGGTCCGTTATTTGGCACGTTCTGGGCGACATTTATCGCAGGGATGATCCGCTATGAGTACGCGCAAGATCGGTTTGAGTTGATCGGCGTGTTGCCGGGCGGGGGCCTCGCCGCCTATCGGACGATAGCTCTGTTACATTTGCGCCGAAGCCGCTTGTACTATCATCTGCACGAGGCACTTAACATTACAGGGTTAGTCGGGGGGATGCTGATCTTCTTGATGGTCAGTGGGCTGTTGGTCGGGTTAGCTAGCCCAGCCATTGCCACAAACGAGGGGGTGCTTTCTATATTGGTGTTTACGGTCAATGTCATGATTGTGGTGGGGGCGCTATATACGGAGCAGGTCCAGGCGGTGGTGTTAAGCCTATGCGTAGGGATGGCGGCCCCGTTGCATTCGCGCTCTACCTTGGAGGCGCGGCTGTGGGGTGCCAGCGGGTATGTCGCGCTACAACTGATCGCGGTTGGCGCAGCGGCGACGGTCGGGTTTGGGGTTGTGCCTGGCCTGCTGTCGGCGGGGCCATGGCAGTTCCCAATGGAAATGCTAACAACAGCGATGATCTTATTTACGTTGCGAGAAATGGCTATTCGACACTTGCTGGCTTATATTGCCCGTTCGCTTGGTCCGCCCGCATAAGATATGCCCGATGAAGTCGCGCCGGATTAAAACACGTTACGATAACGAGTCAGGGTTATTACAAAGTCGAGTTTTCACATTGCGGGTACAGCGTCCGAAATGACAAAATACACGCTTTTTGTCCACTTTTTCTGGAAAAAGTGGTGGGGTGAGGGGTGAAACCCCACGATATTCTAATCTCTACCTGAGTCGTTACTGTTAAAAAAAAGTTCACAGTAGCCGAGGGATTTATCCATTGGCAGGCCCCCCGCACAAGCGTTATATCCAATTTTATTGCAAACCCTGCTATCATAGCGATATGACTGTTCGCATCACGAAGGAAAACCCCGTGAGTGAGTTAATCGATCCGAATGACATCCCGATGGTGAGCGAAAATAGCGCCAATTGGGAACCCGACCCCAAACACCCCCGGCGGCGTCCCCCCTGGATGAAAGTCCGGGCGGCGCAGGGTAAAACGTATGAAAACGTGCGCGAGCTAATGCGCAATAAAAAGCTGCATACCGTCTGCGAGGAGGCCAATTGCCCCAACCTGGGTGAATGTTGGAACCGTGGCACGGCTACCTTCCTGATGATGGGCGATACCTGCACGCGCTCGTGTGGGTTCTGCGATATTAAAACCGGGCGTCCGTCGCCATTAGATTTTGCCGAACCGAACCGCATCGCGGAGTCGGTGCGGGCAATGGGGTTACGCCATGTCGTGATCACCTCCGTCAACCGCGATGAACGCCCAGACGGAGGCGCAACCATCTTCGCCATGGTCATCCGCCGGATACGCCAATTGCAACCAGGATGCAGTATTGAGGTGTTAATCCCGGACTTCAAAGGGGATCAAGCCGCACTCAAAATCGTGATGGATGCCCAACCAGAGATTCTGAACCACAATGTCGAGACCGTCCCACGTCTGTTCAAAGCCGTACAACCACAAGATGATTACGAGTGGGCACTAGCAACCCTGCGCAACGCTAAACAGATGGACCCGCAAGTCCTCACCAAAAGCGGGATTATGGTTGGCCTAGGAGAAACCTTCGATGAAGTGGTTGAGGTCATGCAAGACCTTGCCGCTATAAACGTCGATATCCTCACGGCGGGCCAATATCTATCCCCCGGCAAAGACTATCTGCCCATCAAACGCTACTACACCCCAGAGGAGTTCGACCGCATCAAAGCTATCGGGCTGGAGATGGGCTTTAAGTGGGTAGAAAGCGGTCCGTTAGTCCGTAGCAGTTACCGGGCCGATGAACAGGTGCGCCAGTTAAGCACGCTCAATCATATCAACATCCGATCAGAAGTGACGCCCTACACCAACACACAATCGCATGTACAGGCGGCGGGGGATTAACCTCCCTTGTGCCCGCCACAGGTTGATCGTTGCGAGAAACCGCTATCCGTTGCTAGACTTGGCCTTTACCCGACAAACTTAACTTTGTGAATCAGAGGAAAAAAACGAATGGGAAGTCGTCGTACTAAAAAGCGCGCAGAAGAGCGCAAGAAACAGCAACGCAAACAGCGTAACCGCAATATCACGATAGGCGTTGTACTGCTAACGGTGATTATCGGCGCACTGGTCATCCTGGCGACACGCCCGGTTGAGATTGACCTGACCGAAGATGTTTTGACCCGTTATGCTGGGCTGCCCACTTCCACCACGGACCGAGGGTTCCCGATCCTTGGTAACCCGGATGCCCCCGCCCGCCTGGTAGAATATTCTAGCTTCGACTGCCCAAGCTGCCGCACGTTCCATGAGAATGTGACCGTCAACCTACTCGACCGTATCCGCAGCGGCGAAGCGTCATTCACTTATGTGCCTGTCTTTGGGACTGGCGGTATCCCCAACGGCGACCGCGCCGCTGCCGCTGCGATCTGTGCCGGGCAACAGGGGCGCTTCTGGGAGTATCACGACCTGCTGTTCGATTGGCAGGGCCGCTATGTCGCGTCGGCTTTCCAACCGCGCCGCCTAGAAGCCGGGGCCGCAGAACTTGGGCTAGATGTCGAGGCGTTCCTTGCTTGCCAAACCAGCGCCGAAACAGAAGAAGTGCTAGATAATGCCCAATCCGCCTTAGCCCAATCCGAATCGACCGGCACGCCGACACTGTTTGTCAATAATCAACGAGTTAGCTCGACACTCGGCGCTGCCAATACCGCCATCGACCAGATTATGATTACCGCGGACCCGGTTCCGGTAGAAGTTGACGCCAGCGACGAAGAAGCAACTGAGGACGCCAGCGACGAAGAAGCAACTGAGGACAACGCCACCGACGCCAGCGACGAAGAATAAACCGTTCTTGGTAACGACTCAGCTTGCCCCCCACCCCGGCGCTAAAGCGCCATCCCTCCCTCACTATCGCCGCTGTAGCGGCGGGAAGGAGGGGTTTTACCACCTTCGGCCATGTTCACCCTGCTCTGATATGAGTGTGTTC
>DAOTUA010000304.1:0-4379 GCA_034437355.1 Anaerolineae bacterium
CAACCCTGACGCCCACCCCACCGGATACAGCCGAACCGACCACGCCACCGGAGCCGACCACGCCACCGGAGCCGACCACGCCACCGGAGCCGACCACGCCACCGGAACCGACCACGCCACCGGAACCGACCACGCCACCGGAGCCGACCACGCCACCGGAGCCGACCACGCCACCGGAGCCGACCACGCCACCGGAGCCGACATTAACGCCGATCCCACCGGATGAGGGCGGCGATACCACACCCGATGAAGAAACCACACAAGACGAGTAGGAGCAAGTTCAGATGACTTTCGACTTAAAAGCACACCTGCGCGATCTGGTTGAGGCGCACGGCCCATCCGGGCATGAAGCAGCGGTCCGTGAAATTGTACGGGCCGCCTGGGAACCCGTCACCGATACAATGCAGCAGGACGGGCTTGGCAGCCTGATCGGGATTAAGCACGCCACCGCCCCCACCGACCCACCCCGCCGGATCATGCTATCGGTGCATATGGACGAAATCGCGATGATGGTCCGCGACATCGTAGATGGGTTTATCTACGTGACCCGCGTCGCCGGGATCGATAACCGGGTACAACTAGCACAACCGGTCTTAGTCCATGGGCGAGAGCCGCTACCCGGCATCGTTGCCAGCAAACCGCCCCATCTGCTAGACCCGGCAGATCGGCAGAAATACTCGGCGTTCGATGATCTGATCGTGGATGTCGGCCTGAGCCATGCCCAAGCAACCGACCTGGTTCGTCCAGGCGACCTGGTGACGGCGGATGTCCGTATGTTGGAACTCGGCAGTCACAAGTTAGCCGCCAAAGCGATGGATGATCGGGCTTGTGTGGCAGCCGTCACCCACGCTTTGCATCAGCTAAAAGGGATGGTGCATCAGTGGGATGTTCACGCCGCTGCCACCGTTCAAGAAGAAACTGGCTTGAACGGGGCCGCGACCGCCGCGCATCACATCAACCCGGATATGGCGATTGCGCTGGATGTGATATTTGCCAAGCAACCGGGGGTAAATGGGAATGATGCGGTAGATAGTAACGGTGGCCCCGTCTTGAGCTATGGCCCGAACTTCCATGTAAAGCTATTCCACGCCTTACAACAGGCCGCCGCCGATTTGGAAATGGACTTACAAGACGATGTGATCACCGGGCGCAGTGGCACCGATGCCTGGGCCATTCAGGTAGCGCAGTTGGGTATCCCGACCGCGCTGTTGAACGTGCCACTGCGTAATATGCACTCCCCGGTAGAAACCGTTGACCTGCGCGACATCGAACGGGCCGGGCGCTTACTGGCGCACTTTATCGCGCGGCTCGATGCGGATTTCCTCACAACGATTGACTGGACACCGCACGATACAAGCCAATAGGGGCGTTACGGCGCACATGCCACCCCAGGCCACGCTAATTCGCGTATTCGATACTGCGCGTCTCTCGGATTACCTGTACTTTAATCTGCCCTGGATACTGTAGCGTGTCCTCGATCTTGCGGGCAATATCGCGGGAAAGCCGCATCGCGGTCAGGTCGTCTACGACATCCGGGCGGACGATGATCCGCACCTCGCGCCCGGCCTGTAGCGCGTAGCTCTGTTGGACCCCCTCAAAGCTGGTGGCGACTTCCTCCAGGGTTTTCACCCGCTTGATGTACGCTTCCAGGCTTTCGCGGCGGGCACCGGGCCGCGCCCCGCTGATGGCGTCGGCGGCCTCAACAATGTAGGCCTCCACACATTCCTGCTCAATTTCGTGGTGATGGGCAGCGATGCAATTGACGACTTTGGCGGGGACGCCGTAGCGTTGGGCATACTCCGCGCCGATAGCGGCGTGCGTGCCGTCTACCTGATGATCTATCGCTTTGCCGATGTCGTGCAATAAACCGCCCATTTTGGCGATGTTGACATCTGCGCCAAGCTCGGCGGCGATCATCCCGGCAAGGTTGGCGGTTTCGATGGCATGGGCGTGTTGGTTTTGCCCGTAGCTGGTACGGAATTTGAGCCGCCCAAGCAGCTTTAAAATTTCTGGATGCAGCCCATGAACGCCGGTTATATAGGCGGCATGTTCGCCTTCTTCTTGTATCCCGGTTTCAACTTCTTCACGCGCATCTTCGACCAGCTTTTCGATGCGGGCCGGGTGAATCCGTCCATCGGAAACGAGCTTGGTCATGGCGATGGTGGCCACCTCACGGCGCACGGGGTCGAAGCTGGAAATGGTAACAGCTTCGGGCGTGTCATCGACTACCACATCCACGCCGGCTGCTAGCTCGAACGAGCGAATATTGCGCCCGTTGCGCCCAATGATGCGCCCTTTCATATCATCCGACGGCAATTGAACGACACTCACCGCAATCTCGGCAACGTATTCACTGGCAAGCCGCTGAATCGCCATGGCGATCAGACTGCGGGCGCGGGTGTCGGCCACCTCACGCGCTTCGGATTCGACCTGCCGCACGATCCGCGCCATATCCAGGCGGGCCTCTTGTTCGGCTAAATACATCACTTCCTCACGCGCTTCATCAACCGTCATCTGCGCGATGTGCGTGAGGTCTGCTTGTTTCTGTTCTTCTAACTGGGCGATCTGAGTTTCGCGCTTGTCTAGCTTGCCCTGGCGTCGGTTCAGGTTTTGCTCGCGGGTTTCGAGCCGTTCAAAGCGTTTATCCAATTCATCCCGGCGGCGCTGGAGCCGTTCATCTTCGCGGTCCAGGTCGCGGCGGCGGCGGCGGGTGGTCTGCTCGGATTCTTGCAGCAGGTCGCGGCTTTCTTGTTCGGCCTGCTTGACGGTAGCGCGGGCCTCGTCGGTCGCGTTGCCGATAATGTCACGGGCTTCGGCTTCGGCTTGTTTAAGGCGATGACTCCCTTGTGCTTCCATTTGTTGGTCGTAACGGTTAATGGCGATACGGCTACCGGTGACCCACGCCACCCCTGCACCGATCACCGCCCCGGCAATTGCAAACAAGATTTCTAAGATCATTTTTTACACCTGTTTCACGTTATCTGGCAAATTGCCAGTTCTGGTTAGTTATCTAGGTTTAACCCATTACGGGCGATCCTCCCCGGCGAAGTAGGCTGGGTCGGTGTCTTGTAGCTCCTGGATGATCCGGTGTAGCACATCGTTGATGACATCAAAGTCGAACCCGCGACGGCCCAAAAAGCCGCCCAATTTTCGTTTGAAGTCGAACACGGTTTCGCCCCGGTATCGGCGGAGTTTCTTCTGGGCGGCACGGTAGGCCGCATCTTGTGTGTCTATTGTGCTGACCACCCGGTCGATAATCGGGTCCGCAACGCCCTTTTGCCGTAGCTCCATACGGAGCGCCAACGGTCCACGCGGTTTAAACGTGTCGCGGTTTTCCACCCAAAAGCGGGCGAATTGCTCATCATCTAAATAGCCCAGGTTTTGTAGGCGGGCCATGGCATCCTCGATTATCTGTGGGGGGAGTTGCTTTTTATTCAGGTTCTGGCGAACCTCGGCGGTGCTACGGGGACGGTATTCCAAGAATCGCAGGGCGCTATCAACGGCTTTCACGATGTCGTCATCCTGTTTGAGGCGGGCAATATCCTGTTCGGAAAGCACCTGCCCTTTTTTCAGGTGGGCAGCGTCCATCAGGTTCAGCCCAAACGCGAATTCACCGTCGATGAAGACATTCACGCGCTCTTTATTCTTTTTTTGAATTTCGAGCGATGTAATTTTCCCTGCGATCATATCCCGTCCTAAATATGCAAACAGCCGTGAATCACCAGACTATCGGGTTCACGGCTATCTGTATATGTGATAACGCAAGCTAGCACGGCGTTCGCCACCGCGCCAAACTGCCCATTCAATTGTGTGATGCCCTGTGATTCAAGCTCATGGGCATATCTGCGCCTAGCCAGGCACAGTTGGTTTGTTTCTGGTTGGGTCTAGCGTTTCCTGTATGGTTTTACGTCCATTTTAGTGGGACGCACACTTTAGAGTCACACAGTATGTAATCATATACAGACAACCGTCAATAAATGTGAGCCATCAATGCAACCCACATTTACTATATTATGCACAGTTTACAAAATTTCACAACTCAGGGCTTTTTCCTGAGTGAATTTCAGATCATTGGTAACGACTCAGGTAGAGATTAGGATATCGTAGGGTTTCACCCCACACCCCACCCCTTTTTCCAGAAAAAGTGGACAAAAAGCGTGCATTTTATCATCCAAGATGAAGGTTTAGACGGTTTTTTGGTGAAAACCTTTGATTTTCACAGCTAAAGTTTTGTTCAAGTTTTTGCAAAGGCTTGTGGGGGTTCGGGGGTGAGGGGCTTTGTTGAGGGGTTAAACAACAAGATCAAGACGATCAAACGGCGATGCTATAGCATCACGAATGTCGGACATTTGTTCCAACGCATTTTGCTCGACTTGACC
>DAOTUA010000305.1:0-22493 GCA_034437355.1 Anaerolineae bacterium
CCTGGACACCCCCACCCCCAAACCCCGGCGTGGCCCTCAACGACCACTATCGCTTACGCCGCCCCATACCCAGCGCCCGCCGCGATTTTGTTGATCGCACTTATCCCTATGGTTCGACCGCTGGCGGGCAGTACCGCACGCATCATGGCGTTGAATTCCAGAACCCCGCCGGGACCCCCGTCTTAGCCGCAGCTGACGGCACCGTCTACTACGCCGGGCCAGATAACAGTGAGAACCGTTTCGGCCCGCAACCCAATTACTACGGTAACGCGGTCATCATCCAGCATAATTTCACCTCGCCGGAAGGCCAACCCGTCTACACCCTCTACGGGCACCTCTCACGGGTCGATGTCCAGACCGGGCAAACGCTCGCGACTGGGGAGCAGATCGGGCTTGTGGGTGCCGAAGGGGTCGCGCTTGGCGCTCACCTGCATTTTGAAGTGCGCGTCGGGGACCCAACCTGCTTCTGTGCCACCCGCAACCCGGACTTATGGATACGTCCCTACTTCGGCTATGGCACGCTTGCCGGGCGCGTCATTGATGCCAACGGCAACATGCTACCGGATGTCACCATCCAAGTTGATACCGCCGAACAAACCGGCAACGTTCCCCGGTTTGCCTTCACCTATGCCGATACCTCCGTTAACCCGGACCCCGCCTTCCAGGAGAATTTCACACTGGGGGACTTGCCCGCCAACTACTACGATGTCACCATCCGCGCTAACGGACGCCGCCTGTTCCAGCAGGTGATTTACATCTACCCCAATAAAACCACCTGGATCGACATTGAACTGGCTCAATAAACCCCGATTGAGTTTTGCTTATGACGCATCTTTCTGTAATTCTTGCTGCTCATCCTCCGTTTTGGGGAGTTTCCAGGCGGTGAAGTCACACTCCGGGTAGCGGCTACACCCATAAAACGGACGTTTGCCGCGCCCGGTGCGGATCGGCCCGACGACCTCGCCGCCGTGTGCCTCGCCGCAGGTCGGGCAGGGGATACCGGTATGCTCGACATAACGCTCGGTGTGTTTACACTCCGGGTAATTGCTACACCCCACAAACATCCCAAAGCGCCCACTCTTGATCGCTAAATCCCCATCGCCGCAAGTCGGGCACTTGCGCCCCACGTTTAACTGGATCTCCGGCATATTCTGTTGCGCATTTTCTACCCGCTTCTCAAACGGTTGGTAAAACTCGGATAGCATCGGTCGCCAATCGACTTCACCCTCGGCAATCTCATCAAGCTGATCCTCCATCCGCGCCGTGAACGAATAGTCCAGCACCTCTGGGAAGAAATCAAGTAATAAGCCGGTGACTTTTTGCCCAATATCCGTTGGGACCAACCGCTTACCGTCTTTCTCCACATAACTACGATCCTGAATCACGCGCACCGTAGGCGCATACGTACTCGGGCGACCAATCCCGTATTCCTCCAACGACCGAACCAGGCTCGCCTCGGTATAACGGGGCGGTGGCTGCGTAAAGTGCTGCTCCGGCATCAGCTTCAACAGGTCCAGCATATCACCCTCGCTTAGCTCTGGGATGATGCGGCCCTCGTCCTCGTCTTGCGTCGTATCCTCGTCGGCGGCTTCCTCGTACAGCGCCAAGAACCCCTTAAAGCGGATCGTGCGCCCACTGACCCGGAATAAATACGGGCGATTCCGTTCGGTCGGCCCAACACTAATATCGACGCGCAACGTATTATAAATAGCGTCGGACATCTGGCTGGCTAAGAATCGCTGCCATATGAGCGTATACAGCCGCAGCAACGCCCGTCCATCGCGCCCATGTGCCAGTAATGCCGCTTCGATGCTATCCGGGGTACGTGAAACACTCGTCGGGCGGATGGCCTCATGCGCTTCCTGTGCGCCCTTCGATTTTGTTTTGTAGCTGCGCGGCTTCGGTGGGTGATAATCCTCCCCAAACGTTTGCTTGATATAAGCCCGTGCTTCCTTTTGCGCCGCTTCCGATACGTTCGTACTATCGGTACGCATATACGTAATCAACCCGACCGGGCCTTCCATCCCCAGGTCGATCCCCTCGTAAAGCTGTTGGGCGAGTCGCATCGTGCGGTTGGTATTGTATCCTAGCCGACGCGATACTTCCTGCTGCATACTGCTGGTCGTATATGGTGCCGATGGCCGGCGCTTGCGCGTCCCACGTTTGATGCTATCTACCTGCCAAGAGCTATTGTTGATCTTATCGACGTGTGGCTGTACCTCGGCTTCACTGTTTAGCTCGAACGTTTCGCCGTCAATGCGTAGCAAATGTGCCGTAAACGGGCGTGTATCCACCTGCTGGCCTGGGATATTCTGCTTGGCTAAGTCCGCTTCAATCGACCAGTATTCAACCGGGTTAAACGCTTCGATCTCACGCTCGCGGTCCACAATCAAGCGTAACGCCACACTCTGCACGCGCCCGGCGGATAAGTTGTTCAACACCTTCTGCCACAACAACGGCGTGATCTTATACCCAACCAGCCGATCTAATATGCGCCGCGCCTGCTGTGCGTTTACCAGGTCCATATTGATCTCACGCGGATGCTCAAACGCTTCTTGTACCGCTTCCGGTGTGATCTCATGGAACACGACGCGGTATAACGGAATATCCTCGCTCATATCTGTTGCCGAGATCAGATGCCAGGCGATAGCCTCGCCTTCGCGGTCCGGGTCGGTTGCTAAATAGATTTCGTCCGCGCCTTCGACATCCTTTTTGAGTTCTTTGACCGTTGGGCGCTTATCATTCGGCACTCGGTATTCTGGCTCAAACCCGTTATCGACATCCACACTTAACCGAGACTTCAATAAATCTCGGACATGCCCCTTAGATGCCCGCACGGTATACCCTTTGCCCAAGTAACGTTCTACGCTACGCGCTTTAGCCGGCGATTCGACAATAACCAGCTTACCGGTTTTGCGCTTGCGAGCTACCTTCTTCTTGCGTTTTTTCTGCTTGCGTTTCGGTTTTTCGATCTTCTCCGGTTTGGGCACGTTGGCATGGGCTGGCGTTTCACCCATCTTAAACATGCCCGTTCCGCAAACCTCACATTCGCCGCGAGTGCCTGGTGTCCCGGTTTTGGTGTAGGTCGCCTCCGCGTTTGCCATCGGGCGATGTGCTTTGCATTTCATACAATAGGCAGTTAATTTTTCGTCGCTCATCCGTGCCGTTGCTCCATAAACTTACAGATACCGGTCGTACAATTTCGCTTTTAGCTGCTGCACGACATCTTTAACTTCTTGGGTGCGGCTGCGATGACACACCAACAGCGCATCATCCGTATCAATCACCACCACATCACGTAAGCCAACCGTTACCACCAACCGATCACTGAATACCAACGATTCTTGCGTGTCGATATTCACCCGCTGGCCCTTATTAGCGCCCTTAAACGCATTACCAGATTCATCGTGAGGCAATATATCGTATAACGCGCCCCAACTGCCAACATCACTCCAACCCACATCCATCGGGATCACGCACATATTCTCCGCATTTTCCATTACAGCATAGTCTAGCTGAATTTTTGGTAGTTCGCCCCACACCGCCGCTAACGTCTGCTCGTAAGCCGGCGTGCCAACCGCCTCCGCCAACGTCCGCAACTGAGCGAACATCTCCGGCTGTTGCTGCTCAAACTCACGCATCGCCCGCGCCGCCGTCCAGATAAACATACCGGAGTTCCAACTATAATCGCCAGACCGTAAATAACGGATAGCCGTTGCCGCGTCCGGTTTTTCCTTAAATCCCTCAGACTGGTAATAGCTAAACTGATCAGTTTCACCCAGGTGATGCCCACGCTTGATATAACCAAACCCGGTCGCCGGGTGCGATGGCGACACCCCCAACGTGACGATAAAATCCTGTTGTAGGGCAATAGCGTGTGCTGCTGCCAGAATATCACGGAACTTAGCCTTATTCGCAATATGATGATCCGCTGTTAAGATCGCGATGACCGCTTGCGGGTCTTGTTTTTGGATGACGGTCACCCCCAGGGCCGCAGCTGGCCCGGTGTTACGTCCGTATGGCTCTACAATAAAATTCCCGGCGGGGATGTCCGGCGCATCGGCTTGTAACCCAGCTACATAACGCTCACCCGTGACCACGTAAATACGGTCCGGTGTAAACAACGGGGCTAAGCGATCCACAGCGATCTTGAACATCGAATCCTCTTCGACCAGCGGGATCATCTGCTTGGGTTGTTCCTGGCGGCTCTTGGGCCATAACCGTGTCCCCCCACCGCCTGCCATGATTAGTGCGTAGTAGTGTTTCACAATCGTTTTCCGCTTTCTTACATATAATAGGCCTAACGCGCCAAGATATATTGCATATGGCCAACCTTACGCGCAAGCCCTTTCAACTCCAGCAGTGTCAGCGTACTGGTCACCACCCCCATTTGCAAGCCACTGTGCCGCGCCAACTCATCGACATGAGTTGGGTCTACCCCCAATAACCCCAGGATATGCCGTTCGCTATCTGTCTCCGGTGCGATCTGTTCCGTTTGTGTGCGAACCTGCGTATGTTGCACCGCCACGTCTAACTGCTCCAGAATATCTTCCACCCCCAACACCAGCGTTGCCCCATCCTGTAACAGCCGATTCGCCCCACGCCCCACCGGGGAAAAGATGTTATGTGGGACCGCATACACCTCTCGGCCCTGGTCGGCGGCGATGTGTGCGGTGATGAGCGAGCCGCTTTTCTCATCCGCCTCTACCACAACCACCCCATGCGCCATCCCACTCATAATCCGATTGCGCCGGGGGAAGTTGCGCCGTAGCGGTTTGGTCCCCAGTGGGAATTCCGTAATCACCGCGCCCTGCCCGACGATCTCGTGGGCTAACGGGCGATTGTTCGTCGGGTAAACACCATCAATACCCCGCGCAGAGATCGCCAATGTGCGCCCATCAGCCGCTAACGCGCCCTGATGCGCAGCGGTGTCGATGCCGTTTGCCAGCCCACTGATCACCGTCACGCCGTGGCTAGCAAGCGAAAACGCCAACTGATAGGCCACATCCTTACCGTAAGCTGTGGCTTTGCGAGTACCGACAATACATATGGCGCGTGTATCGGCAGGTGATAGCTTGCCCCGAACGTATAACACAGGCGGCGCATCGTCTACCGGTTTCAATAATGGAGGGTAAGCCTCATCAGGTAGCGTTAACAGGTGCGCCTTCACCCGTTCCACACGCGCCATCTCATGATCCAGGTCAAGGTTAGCGTGTTGCTGTAGCAGTTCTACCACGCTCTGAGATGAGAACCCCAGCCCAGCGAAAGCCTCTCGCGGGCGCTGCCATGCCTCAGACAACAACCCGAAACGGCTCAATAACTGTTGAATCCGTTTTGGCCCGATCTCGTGTAGCAGGCTGAACCCTAGCCAGTATTTTTGTTCTTGCAAGATGATCTGTACTCGGCGTGGCCTGATCTTTGCCGAAGCATATCAATCTCTATTCGAGCTTGTCAAGCGATTCGTCTTAAAATGGGTGCATTTCAGATTGTGGGCAAACCATCGCGGTTTCACCCCATACCCCACCCCTTTTTGAAAAAATGGGTAACGACTCAGGTAGAGATTAGGATATCGTGGGGTTTGACCCCACACCCCACCACTTTTTCCAGAAAAAGTGGACAAAAAGCGTCTATTCTGTCAACCAAGATGAAGGTTTAGATGACTTTTTTGTGAAAATCAAAGGTTTTCACCCATCGAACGCAAAGCGTTCGATGACACGGTGACAATGCACCCTTGCCGAGTGTAAGGCAACGCCCAACAAACCCGCCATATAACTTTGCGAAAGCCCTATCTTAAATTGGGGACAATGGGCCGGGCCGATACTAGCCGGGGATATCTGGCAGTAGGCCGTCTGGGATGTTCACCAGCACGACCCCCGCCGCCATATCATGTTCGATCAATGTCTCGATGGTGATCGGGAACAGCACTTCGCCGTAATCGGGGGAGTCCAGCACATAGACATCATTCGCGCCAGTTTCGATCACCCGCGTCACCGTCCCCAGGCGGTAGCCACCTTCGGTTTCCAAGTGCATCCCAATCACCTGAAACAAATAGAACTCGTCATCACCCAAAGGGATGGCCTCCGCTAGCGGCACCATCACATACTGACGGCGTAGCCGATCCGCTGCGCTACGGTCGGTGATGCCATCTACCCGCAGCAAGCCTAACCCCTGGTGCATCCGCATCCCGGCTACCTTAAACGGATGCGCCCCGTCCCCATTTGAGCGTTTACCGATATAGACATGCTCTAACTCGGCTATACGCTCCGGGTAGTCCGTCAACAAGCGCATACGCAGTTCGCCGCGTATCCCATGCGGGCGGGTGATCTGCCCAAGTAACAAATACTCTGGGGAGGTCTGTTTCGTCATCAGATAATTTTCAATATCACGCGGTCGTCGGGGGGCGTCACCACCGCCAACAGCTTACGGATTGATTCTGCCACCCGTCCGTTTTTGCCAATTACCCGTCCAACGTCATCCGGGGCAACGGTGAGTTCTAAGACCACCGTTGCCCCATCGACGCGGCGCATCAACTTAACCGCGTCCGGCTCATCCACCAAGCGTTGAGCAATGTATTTGACGATGATTTCTTGACGCCGGGTATCCGGTGTGTGCGCCATGCGCTTTATTCCTCAGCTTCGCCTGTGCCCTCAGGTGCCAAGGCAGCTTCGCGGGCCTTGATCTTGGATTCCCCAGGCCCTGGCGCGGGGAAGGCAGTCTTGCCGCCAGCCTGTTCTTCGGCCTCGGCAGCCCCCGCTTCTGCTTCGGCTACCAACGCCTCGATGGTAACATCCTCAGCCTTCAAACGCTCAAAGCGATCCATTGTACCCGTCCGCTTAAAAACACGCCGCACCGCATCCGACGGCTGAGCGCCAACACTTAACCAGTATAGGGCGCGAGCCTCATCAACCTGGTTGGTTTCTGGGCGGGTACGGGGGTTATGATGCCCGATAATCTCGATAAAAGCCCCGTTTCTTGCCTTACGGCTGTCGATGACGACAAGACGGTAGCTTGGTTGGCGCTTCAGGCCAACGCGACGAAAACGAATTTTGACCATGTTGTTTATAACTCCTCAAATGCCCCCCCATCACGAATCGGATGCGAGGTTAACTTTGGCTTGCAAGTATAGGTTGTTTGTTGTGTTGCACTAGCGGCGGCGCTTCTTCCGGCTGTTGCCCCCGCCCATATTCGGCATACCGCCACCCCCCAGGCCAGGGATGCCGCCCCCACCACCCAAGCCAGGTATACCATCTAACCCCATCTTTTGCATATCCTTCATCATCTTACGCATCATACGGTATTGCTTCATGAGGTCTTTGACATCGCGTGTACTCATCCCACTCCCCGCTGCGATCCGACGCTTACGGCTCGCATTGAGTATTTTAGGGTTGTTACGCTCTGCCGGGGTCATCGACTGGATTAACGCCTCGACTTTCTTCAAACGTTGTTCGGCATCCTTCGGGTCGATCTGCTGCTGTAACTTCGACATCCCCGGAATCATCCCCATCAGTTGGGTGATCGGCCCCATCTGGCGCAACTTTTGCAGTTGTTCCAGGTAATCCTGGAGCGTGAACCCCTCCTCCATTAATCGGCGGGTGAGTTCTTCGGCTTCTTCTTCCTCATAGATTTCTTCGGCCTTCTCGATCAGGGTCATCACATCGCCCATACCGAGAATACGATCCACCAGCCGATCGGGGTGGAATTGCTCGAACTGATCGACCTTCTCGCCGGTCCCCAAGAACTTGATCGGCACGCCCGTTACCGCCCGCATCGAAATAGCCGCGCCGCCGCGTGCGTCACCGTCAATCTTGGTGAGTACCAGCCCGGTAATCCCGACGCGCTCGTTAAACCCAGACGCAATATTGACCGCTTCCTGCCCGGTCATCGCGTCCGCTACCAGTAATACCTCAGCGGGTTGCATCTGCTCCTGGATGCGCTCTAGCTCACCCATCAGCGAATCGTCAATTTGCAACCGCCCGGCAGTGTCCAGGATGACCACATCGGCCCCGGCAACTTTCGCCGCCTGTAAACCATTCTGAGCGATGCGCTCCGGCTTGGGGTCGGTGCCCTCCTGGTGATACGGTATGTCGATCTGCTTGGCAAGTGTGACTAACTGATCAACCGCCGCCGGGCGGTAAGTATCCGCCGCGATCATAAACGGTTGCCGTCCGTTCTTGCGCAGGTAAACAGCGAGCTTAGCCGCCGTCGTCGTCTTACCGGAACCCTGCAATCCGACCAGCATAATTACCTGTGGCGCTTCGCCGCCGGATAAATTGAGCGAACCGGGTTCCCCCAGCGTTTCGTTCAACTCCTCATGGACGATCTTGACCACTTGCTGGCTAGGTTCTAAGCTCTGGAGAATCTCCGCACCAATGGCTCTTTCCTTCACACGCTTCACAAAATCTTTGACCACCGGCAACGCGACATCCGCCTCTAACAGCGCCATTCGCACTTCGCGCATGGCGTCGTTAACGTGACTTTCGGTTAGTGTTGTTTGCCGGCCCAGGTTTTCTAACGTGTTTTGCAGCCGTTGGCTCAAATTCTCAAACATATGAGTGAGTCGTTTCTCCGGTTAGTATGCAGCTTGTTATTTTATGAAACATATCGAACCCCGTCAAGGTAAGGGTGATCATGTGTAGGGCAATCGCATATAGATTTGTGGTAGCTTTGCCCCCACACAAGGGATTTACATCCCTGGGTCCTATATTTTCAGCAAAATGAGACAGAAATTTAGCGTTTTTGTCCATTTGTTGTAAAAAGTGGCGGGGTTTGGGGTGGAACCCCACGATATTGTATCTCTACCTGCGCTTAGCTGTGATAGTGTGGGAGGGGTGGTGCTTTAGCGCCGGGGTGGGAGGTATTTCAACCGATTTCGATACACCACCTGTTTGCTAGTTTCTTTGCGGATCAGCACCAATTGTGTATAGTTGGATGTAGGTCTTGCCCGAAAAGTTGGCAACATGTTTGGTTTTTGAGTAGAATAATGGCAAGCTACCTTTAATGATAACGTCGCGCACGAAAGGACACCGTGACCTATGCAGGCTATCCTTCAAAATCCTTTCCTGAAATACTTATATGGATTTCTACCCAACCCCACCACCGTTATCTTTTTCGCGGTTACATTCACATTGGGGATGGTGTTTGCTTACGGGACGATTTCTTTTGTCAACGGTGAACCCGTTCAGCTAGAGCAATCCTGGCAAGAACAATGGGTGATCGGTGTTGAAGCGCGATTCCGGGCGGCTAACAATCAACAGGCCGCCAACCCGGAGAATATCGTCAACTTACTTCGTGCAGTTGATGACCCGGCAACCATTGCCCAAGAATTGCAACTGGGTAACGCCGAGTTCCAACAGTTGGCACAACAAGCCCAAGAACAAGCCGACCCCGCCCCGCGTGGTGGCACGATCATCAGTAATTATGTCATGCCGGTGGTTTGGGTGATTGTGTTTACAATCGTCTATGTGGTGTTGTATTTCGTGTGGTCATTCGTGATATTCCCGTTCATCCGCGACCTAACCCGCAAAGAAGACGCCGCCGAAAAAGAAGCCGCCTCCAAACAAATCCAACAAATTAAAGACCGCCGAGCCTTAGAAGAACAGATGAAGGCTGAAGCAACTTCATCCGAGGGAACGATCAAGTATGGCGAAGCCGTCATTCAGAAAGTGTCGATGTATCAGCGCGGGTTCGGCAAGTATGACGACTCGTTTAACATCGAAACCGAAGATAAAACCTACTACGGGGAAGCCGGCGGTGCCATCGCAGAAACCATCGGTGAAGACGGCGTAACCGCACTCGAAGTTTGGATGTTCGACAAAGACGACTTTACCAATACCCCCACAACCATACTCGCTTCACAATACGCCTTCAACGACCCTGGCTTAAAGTCCCGGCTAGACCCCCGTGGCGATGTCGTCATGGCCGAACCAGGCGTCATCGTTAAACTAGAAACACAGGCCGTCTATGTAGAGGCCAAGGTGGTCGAAGTTATCTACGATGAAACCGCCGACATCCCGAATAGTGTTTTCAAAAAGGTTGTGACACAAGTCACCGCCTGGGCGAAAAATGAAAATACAGCCAGCGGCGGCGGTTTACCACCCATGCCAAGCCCCACCCCACCAAGCGCCCCAACCGGTGTCCCGGTACCACAAGCGCCACCAATGGGTGGTCAGATGGGCGGCAGCCAACCCCCCATGCCAGGCGGCAGCGGCCCAGCTACCCCCCCACCGGAGGACCCCTTCGGCGGGACGGGCGATTTTACCCCGGTAAACCCCAACCGTTAATGCGCTACCCTCAACGAAAAAGCCCTTGGCCCAGCCTAAAAGGGCTTTTTTGATCCAGATGGGCGCTATTTACTCTATCTTGCGAATCTTGAATTTAATTTTACCGCCAGGGGTCGTTACAAGCACCTTCTGCCCTTTTTTGCCACCCAATAGCGCCTTACCAATAGGGCTTTCATTAGATATTTTCCCCTCGGTTGGGTTGGCTTCGGCAGCTCCAACAATCGTATAGGTTTCGTCGTCTTTCGTCCCATCTTCACGGATAGTAACCGTATGCCCAATCTGCACAATATCCGAACTTTCGTCCCGTTCGATAATGACCGCGTGACGCAGTTTAGCTTCTATATCCTGGATTTTGCCCTCAATAAACCCCTGCCGTTCCTTCGCGTCGTGATAATTCGCATTTTCTTTAAGGTCGCCCTCGGCAACAGCCTCTTTGAGCTTCTGCGCAATCTGCGGGCGTTGGATCTCTTTTAGATTTTGCAGCTCGCGTTCGAGTTGCTCACGACCTTCGGCTGTCAGGTAAATTTTATTGTCAGACATAGTAGAACTTCCTTAAATATACAATGGACTGCGATACGACGATCAGAAAATACGACAAGTTCTGTTGCCTGGTGTTGGCTCAACAAAAATGGCGCGTTTCACCTGTTTGTGGGTATCGAATGGATACGAAAAGAGGATCACATATAGTATATTATAAAGCCAAAGCCTTTTAACAAATATAGCGAATTGTCAATCATTATACCACATAGCAGAATCGGAGTCGAAACCATGATGCAGCTTAGACGGTCTTTATCTTTCCTCGCCAGGATCATCGGCGTGTTTTTACTTAGCTTGCTCTTTATCGAGGGGGCAACCGCCCAGGCCCCCATCTTTCGGATCGGCGTTTTAGCCGCGCCGGATACGCCCCTCGCACGCGGGGCAGCTACTCAGGTCGATCAGATCAATGATGAGCAAGGCGGCGTTATCGGGGCGGATGGCACCCGCTTTCAGCTGGCGTTAGTGTATACCCCCGTCGATGGCGGAAACACGATTGAGGGCGCAGTCGCCCAACTGATAGACGAAAACGTCATTGCCGTCATCGGTCCGCAAACAACACCAGAAGTCAATGCCTACTTACCGACGCTAACCGCGCTGAACGTGCCGATCCTCACACCCGCCACCGGCGATAACTTGATCATCGCGGATGAAAGTAATCTACTGTTCCGGGTGCGGGCGGCAGATGTGCTACTCGCACAAAGCCTGGCAGAGTATCTCGTGCAAGATAAGGCGGTAAACCGAGCAGCGTTATATCAGCTAGATATTGATGCAACCGCACTCGCCCTCGGTTTCCAGAACGCAGCCCAAGCCCAAGGTGCGGATGTCAACCCGGCGCAGATTGCCACCAACCCGGCACAGATCACAACCGAAGTCGAAACTATCATCGACACCACACCCGATGCCGTCGTGGTCTATGGCCCGCCGACGCTGGCAAGCCAATTTTACCGAGAATTGCGCCAGGGCGGGTATGATGGCCTGTTCGCTTATGGTCGTCCACAGGCCCAGGAATTTGTGAGCGACTTTTCGGTAGAGGACCTAAGCGGCATCATCGGGGCTAATACATGGTCGTTTGCTGCTACCGACCGCCTCAGCACAGCATTCACGCTGGCTTATCTGCGAGCATACCAGGGGCTCCCCGATGCGCTAAGCGCCGCCGGTGCCGATGCCGTGGCATTGCTAGCGGAGGCCATCGGGCAGCCGGGGGACTTGCAAACGAATCTGCAAAACTTGAGTGGGATCATCGGGATACAGGGCGTATTGTCGCCTGTGAGTCTGAACTCCGGCGAGATGTCCGACAATGTGGTGGTGTTTGAATATAACGACAACGGCGAGATTGACGTGATGGCACGCTTCTCTGGCTCCCAGCGATTGCCGGAAAGCACCCCGGATACGCTCTTGGTCACGCCGACCCCCACCCCCACCGCCACCCCGGAAGGCGTGGTCGTCACGATTATCAGCCGCGTTCAAAATGTATGCACCGGCCCCAGTACCGTGTTTGATGTCATCGGGCAGCTAGAGCGAGATGAGCAGGTACAGCTTATTGGCGCTTCTGCCGATTTCTCCTGGCTGGTGATCCGCTTCCGAGGCCAGCAAGGGTGGATCGCCAACCTGGAAAACCTCAACAGCGTTTTCGGTGATCTCGATTCGCTGCCGGTAGTGGCCTCCCCGCCGACACCAACCCCTGCCGCCTCCCCGACACCAGTAGCAACCCCCGTGCCACAACTTGCCGATATTGTGATTGAGTCGGCCTCCGTCTCACCGAACCCGATCCGACCTAACCAAAACGCCACCGTAAGCGTCACTGTTGCCAACCGGGGCGGGGCCGATGCCGGGCAATTCGCAGTTGCTACCACCTTACAGCCAGGGAATGTGTACACAGCGACGACAATCGACAGTCTGGGGGCCGGTCAAACCACCACCATCAACCTAAACGGGACGCTCAGCAATACCGGTAATTACTCGGTGGTGATTGTCGCAGACCTGAACAACCAAATTCTGGAGGGAAGCGGCGAAGATAACAACAATACGTTTAACTTTAGCTATCGCGTCGAACAACCGATTGTTGGTTCCGGCACGCAAACCGTCAGTAGCGGCGGGTCGTTCAACTTCGGGAATGGCGTCACCATCAACTGGAATGGGACCGACTTCACCACTGGCAGCGGGCCTATCGGGGAAATAGAAGGGGTATCATTCGAGAACGTACATTATGATCTGATCAACGGGGGCATTGCGGATAAATCCACCATTCGCCCAGAAATCGGAGACGTGATTGTGGTCTTGAACGCAAATGGCGACCGGGGCGCTTTACGGGTCGATAACATTGACGGCAGTAACATCACCGGTACGTTTAAAGCGTACAATAACGCCAGCTAAACCACACACTGTTTCTCAGGTGTAGGGGCATGGCAATTGCGCCAAATGCGTGCCGTGCTACAAAAACAGTCATTCTGATGTAGGGGAGGGTACAGAGACCCTCCCGCCTTGCTATCATTTGCTGTTACCGAACGTGCCGTATCCTCGATTAAAATACAACAACGGTGCCGCATCATCTGTCATGCGCCCTGCTGCTGCGATCTTGCCCAGCACGATCTTGTGTGTTCCACCATTGTACACCTCATGCAGCGTACAATCTAACCAGCCAATCGCCCTAGCAAAGATGGGCGCACCTGTGATCTCCGTGCGCCATTCGATCCCGTGGAACCGATCAACACCGTCCGGCAAATTCGCAAACCCCGCCATCTGGATCGAAACATCCGCGTCACCCACGCCCAAAACCGACACCGCAAAATACCCGTTTGCCTGGATTTGTCGTAAAATTTCCGTTTCGTGGTACAAACACACCAAAATCAACGGCGGATCGACCGACACCGACGTAAACGAACTGGCCGTCGTCCCGGCGCGGCTTTCGTCGTTCGCCGTCGTGACCACTGTCACGCCACTGGCCCACAGTCGCAACGTGGCTTTCATGTCCTCAGCAGTTACCGTCATTGTGTTCTTATCCTATAAATGTCTGCCTGAATTATGTGCCCCACTATAGCCGCCCCGCATAAGCCACACGTTAAAGCAACGTCCTGCGCATCGCCGGGACCAAATCTGCTAGCGTGGTCACACCTTCCACAAATGCCTCACGCCGGCCCCCAACCACCAGCAACGGGACATCGTTTTCTGTGTGGCTACGATGGCCCAGGCGTTCCATATTCCCGTGATCACTCGTCAAGATCAACAGCCCCCTGTCATCCGGCCAACGGGCCAGCGCCCCCGCCAGTACCGCGTCCAGATGTTCTAGCAGTCGCACCCCATCCGCCAGATCACCCCGATGCCCTACGTAATCCGTAAACACATGCGAATGTAGCGCAAAGTCCACGTTGAGCGCCAACTCAACCATTTTTGCCCCACCCGCCGCCGCCGACAACTGCGGTACGTCATCAATCGCCAATTGACGGCCCCAACCGGCCCCTGTCCAATCGGCACTGATCGCCCGCCCCGCCCGCAGGTCAGCGACATCATGTAACCCCAGCCCGGCTCGCATTGACGCCTGCATCAACGCCGACGGCAGCGTTTTACCGCGCTCGATATTGTGCAGCAAGTGCGGCGGGTAAGCTGTCAGCAGGTCCGCAGTCCGTCCCGCTTCGATCACCTCCAAGAAAAAATTACGCTCATCTACAATAGCGCGGGTCTGTGCGTTGGGCTTTGGCCCGTAATGCTCCCCGATGATCTGTGGGATCGGCCTGCCGGTGATGATCGTCGCCTGGTTGCTGCCACTCTGGGGACGACCCGCCACCCCCATACGCGGGTCAATCGGATAAAAGATCGCCCGCTCGTTTGTTTGCCGCCCCACCCCCTCCACCCACCGTTTACCGTTCGTCAGCCGGGTGAGTGTCGGCATCTGCGCCACCGAAAACGGATTCACCGCTGGGTCATCCGGCCCGATACCGATCCCGTCAATAAACACAAGCAGGATATGCACAATCAGTTAAGCGTCGTAACGCAAGATAAACGGATTGGTCGTGCGCTCTTGCCCGATAGTCGTTTCGTCCATGTGGCCCGGTAACACCCGCGTTTCGTCTGGCAGGGGCAGCAGCCGTGTTTTGATGCTGTGCATCAATACCGATAGGCTCCCGCCTTCAAGGTCCGTCCGCCCGATGCTGCCCTTAAACAACGCATCCCCACTCAGCACGGTAGATTCACGTTTCAGGTAGAAACTCAAATGCCCCGGCGCGTGACCCGGCGTGTATAGCGCCTGCAGTTCGATCCCGTCTAGTCTGATGATCTCCTCATCTTCGATCAACTTATCCGGCTTGGCGGCCTCCGGGAAAGCCTGCCCGGTATACTTCACGCCTGTGATTGGTAACTTGTCTAAAAACGGCGCGGCTTCCTTATGAATCCAGAATGGCGCGTGGGTTGCTTCGACTAACGCTTTACTGGCTAGCACATGGTCAAAATGCGCATGTGTCGCCAGGATCAACGCGATCTCGTAGCCTGCCGCCTGCACCCACCGGAGCAACGCCTTGGCCTCATCCACCGGATCGATCAAAATTGCCCGCTTGCTGTCCGTATCCGCGACTAAATACGCATTCGTCGCGACCATGCCTAACGTCTTACTGTAAATTTCGATTGCCACAGCCTACACCTCGTCTATCACTCATTTACAAACAAACGCCCGATGCTATGTTAGCGCCTCCTCCACCACCTCACGCCCGGACTTGCGCCGTAGCACCACCCGTAAAAATTCCCAGATTTCGTTTAGCCCCAACAACGCTGCTACCCCGCCAAAGACCAATACACCTCCCCCCACCAGCACGATCACCCGCGCCAGCGTCCATACCACCCCCGCCGACGGCAGCGCCGCCAGCCACAGCGCATCTATCGCCAGGATGCTCAACGCCATCCCACCGGATGCCCCCAACGTTTTAACGAACGTCTCGCCCAAAGCCCCCCACAGCGACCACGCCCACCGTCCCCGTAAAATATACAGCAAAATACTGATCTCGAACGCCACCCCCAACGAGAGCGCCAGCCCCAAACCCGCCACGCCTAAATCAAAGCCCGTCCCGCCCGTCAGCCACAGCCCGCTTAACGTCAGCGCCAAAAACGCATTGACCGCCGCCCCACCGAGCGCCGCCCATAGCGGCGTCACGGTATCTTTATCCGCATAGAAACTCCGGGCGGCGATCTCTAGCACCGATAAGGTGATAATACTCAGTGCGAAAGCCTGCACCGATACATAGACAAACCCAGTGGCCGATGCGTCGAATGCCCCGCCTTCTAACAGGCTAATCAACGGACGCCCGACCAACACAATCCCCACCGCCGACGGGATCGTCGCAATCAAGATAAACTTCATCGCGCCCGTCATCGCGTTGCGCTTGCGACTAGGGTCCGTCGCTTCACTCAGCGCCGCCAATGTCGGGAAGATCACCACCCCTAGCGCCGTCCCCAGTAACGTCTGGGGGATTTGCGTCAACTGCCATCCCCACGAGAACGCACTGACCGCGCCCTCGCCCATCCGTGAAGCCAGGTTGTTCATCAGCGCAAAGTTGAAGTAAAACACCCCCAACCCCGCCACACGCGGCAGCATCAGCCGGATCACCTCCCAGAAGGTTTCGCTACCGAACCCCAACGTCGGACGCCACCGCGCCCGGTAGTAGATCAACGCCGGGATTTGCACACAGAAGTGCATCACCGCCCCCAATACCGCCCCCCACGCGATGCCATAAACCCCCAACGGTTCGATCAAAAACAGCACGCCGATCAATATCCCCACATCGAACATAATCGGGGCCAACGCCGGCGATAAAAAATGGTGATGGCTCTGCAAAATATCCGCACTAATACCGCTAATCGTAAACAGAAGCGTACTCACTAGCAGGATGCGCAACATATCCACCGTGAGCGCCTGTATCTCCGGTGTGAACCCCGGCGCGTAGATCGTCCCGACCAACCACGGCGCAAAGATAAACGCTGTCACGCTCACCGCCAACGAAATGATAAAGATCGAATTCAACACCTGGCTGGCGATCTCCCAGGCCTGGGCGTGTTTCTCCTGGGCCAAGAAGCTGCTAAAGATCGGGATGAACGCATAGCCCAACGCCCCGCCCGCAATCAACGTCACGATAAGCTCTGGAGCGCGATTGGCTGTAACGTAAGCGTCGTATTCCGCGCTCAGGCCAAAGGTGCTGGCAATGATGAACGTCTGTACCAGGCTGATCAACTTTGCCGTCCCAAACGCTATCACCACAATCAATGTAGATCGAGCGATGCGCCCGGTTTTGTTGGCTACCGTTTCATCCACCACATTAACATATGGGCGCTCTTTCGTTTTGGGTTCTTCAATGGTCGGGGTGTTTGTCATCGCTAAGATACCCGTTCTAGCGCGTCTCGCGCTTCATCATAGCGGCTGTTCTGCTGCAACGCCCGCCGATACGCCGCCGCTGCTCCGGCGCGGTCTCCCTGTGCTTCTAAGGCCCGCCCCTGCCAGTAAAATGTCTCCTCCACGAACCCCCCGCCCAACGTGGTGATATTCGACTGTACCAGCGCCATCACATCACTATAACGCCCCGTCTCGTAATACGCCCGGAACGGCTCGAACTGATACCACGACATGCGCCACGGCAGGTTTTGCATCCGCGCCCGGTCAAAAGCCGACGCCGCCAACTCGTATTCGCCCTGGTAGGTATACGCCCGGCCCAGGTTGAACAGCGCAAACCCATTTTGTGGATTGGCGCGGGCGTTGGCCTGGGCTTTCTCTAGTGCTACCTGATACGCCCCCTCCGCCGTCGATAGGTCCCCTAACAGGCTTAGCACCTCGCCTTCACGTTCTGGCGGGTGGAAAACGATAAACGTCCAGGTGAATTGCTGCCAATCCTGCTCAAATTCTGGATAGGTGACGGGTAAGCCTAAATCGCTCGGAATGTAACTATCCATCACATATAACGATTGAATCGCGTCGTCATAGCCGACTACCGTTTGATAATGCCCAAGCCAGTCACTCCCTTCCGGCGCGTAACCGAGTTCCACCATCACCGGGAACCCCGCCGCCATCAACCGCTTGAGCGTCGTCATATCCCCCCCAATACGATACAGCGCGTCGATCTGGGTTTGTTCGTTCACAAACTTAACGATCTCGTGCGGGCTAACGTTCTTATCCTCCCGGTTGCCCCGCAAGAACCCCTCGGCATACGCCTGTGATTCTTGCCAGCCGTAATAACTCAACGACATCGTGACATTGGCCGGACCGCAGTTATTCCACGTCTGCCGCACGTACTCAAACCCATAGTTACGCGCACTGACTGGCGGACGCGCCAACCCAGGCCCCGCCCCGGCTGTGTTCACCGTCGTATCGGCGGCGCTGCCTGTTGTTTCTGTCGGGGCGATTGTCGGAGGTGGGGTAGCGGTCGGGGGTGGGGTGGTCGGTGTCGCGGTTGTCGCTGGCGGCTGATCGCTGGCGGCGGCTTGCGTCGGTGCTTCGACCGACCCCGCCGCGCCCCCTAGTAGGTCCTCCAGGCTTACCCCGCCTTCTGTTGTCGGTAGCGGGGTGGGCAGCGTTGTCGTGTTATCCCGTTGAGGTAACAACACACTCAAGATCGGAAACTGGCTGCTATACTGAACCTGGTAACGCGGTGGGACCCACTCGCGGAAGGCGTAGACCCCCAACCCGCCGCCGATCACACCCAAAACCACCACCACCACCAAAAACCAGATCAGCCACTTCAAAGCGCGTGGTGGCGGCGCAATCTCATCAGCATAACCGTAATTATCAACTTGGGGTTGTTGTTCGCCCATATGTTAAATCTCCGTAATTCAAAACGGGATATTGCCACCCAAGCCTAACCGGGTGGGTCGGTACTCACTGTAGTTTGCCATACAGTGACACAATGTAAACCGACGCTATCGCCACGCTTTGGCCTAGCCGTTGCGGGAGGCTGTGCTAAAATGCTCTGGCTACATTCTATGGAAACAAACCGAGGTGTCTATGCAAAAGTACCTCAACCGCCTGATAATCGGCTTTGGCGTCGCGGTCGTGATCTATGCGGTTTACCTGTTCGGGGCCGAGCTTCTAACTGAGGATAGCGCCTTCCAGTATTTCCCCCAATTCCCGCTAATGTTGCTACTGCCGTTGGCGCTGCTGCAAGTTGCCGCTTTCTTCTTCCGGTGGTACGAGTGGCACTACTACCTGGGCGTGATCGGCGTACAATCGCGCCTATCTATTGCCGACAGCATGATCTTACAGGTGGCTAGCTTCACGATGGCGGTTAGCCCTGGTAAGGCCGGGGAACTGCTCAAGTCGGTCGTCCTCAAAGCCAAGACCGGCACCGACATATCGGCGAGTGCCCCGATTGTACTCGCGGAACGTGTGGTAGACGGGATCGCCGTCTTGCTCATGATGGCGCTGGCCGTTCTCATCGGGGGGGAGTCGGTCCAGTTACAGGCGTGGCAGCGTAACGCCATTCTCTTATCGGCAGCCGTCCTGTTCATCGGCCTGATCGTCGTCCAGCTAAAAACGGTGGTCTATTTCTTTCTGAATTTACTGCCGCATATCCCGCTTGTGCGGCGCTCACACGGTGCCCTGGTCGATTTTTACGAGAGTAGCCGCCAGATATTCCACCTACGCCACGTTATCCCGATGATCGGCGTTGGCGTTGGCGTATACGGATGCAGCGCCCTGACCGTTTTCTTGATCCTGGTTGGTTTTGGCGAAGACCCCACATGGACACGCTTGCTACAGTCGATCATCATTGCCGGTGTTTCGGCGGCGGTCGGTGCGCTGAGTGGCTCCCCAAACGGGGCCGGCGTCAGCGAAGGCTCTACCCAGTGGATACTCATAGCTACGCTAGGTTTGAGTACCGGCTTGGCGTTAGCAATTGGCCTGATGCACGGCTTCTTTAACAAGTGGCTGCGGGTGTTCGTCGGGGCTATCGTTGGGTTCATCTTCCGAGATCGGCTGTTCGTCCCGGCCTTCGATAGCGCCCTCGCCCAGGCCGAAGCCGACCATCACGACGCCCTCCAGCCCGCAACCGCAAAAGGAACCCCAACCCTATCATGACACAGTGGAAGGTTGAGCTTCACAGCCACACATTTTACTCAAAAGACTGCCTGGTCCGCTTTGAGGACATCCTCCGCGCCTGCGATGCACGCGGCGTCGATAAAATCGCCATTACCGATCACAATACCGCCGAAGGCGCGTTACGGTTCCAGCAAATGGCCCCAGCCCGCGTGATCGTCGGTGAAGAAATCTTCACCACCCAGGGCGAGCTACTGGCCTATTTCGTTAAAGAAACGGTCCCGCACGGCCTCACCCCCCAACATACGATCAACATCCTGCGTGACCAGGGCGCGATCATCAGCGTATCGCATCCCTTCGACCCCTACCGCAAGGGCGCATGGCACGAACCCGACCTGCGGGCCATCATCGATCAGGTAGACGCCATCGAAACCTTCAACGCCCGCTGCCTGTCGCTGGCCCCTAATGACAAAGCCGCCGCTTATGCTCAACGTTACAACAAGCCCGGTACTGTCGGCTCCGATGCGCACTCTTACCGCGAATACGGGCAAACCACCCTGTTGATGAACCCGTTCGATACGGCCTCCGAATTTCTTGACGCGCTCCGAACCGCTGTCCCTAAGCCCCAACTTAGCCCGTTTTTCGTGCATTTTAGCAGCACCTTCGCCAAATACTCACGCAAACTACGGCTGATCCCCCGTGCGCCTAAGATGCCGGCCCAGGCGTCGGCTCCACCATCGGAATAGCCATGTCTGCTGCCTCAATCGCGTGTTGTGCCACTCGGACCGCCGCGTCCGGGTCGGTGGTATCCTCCAGTACGACGGTGATCACCACATTCTGCTTGTTCTCCAAGATTGCAAACCCGGTAAACCAGACCTGTGTCCCCTCGCCAGAATAAGTAATCGCGGCCTGCCCGCCTACATCTAAATCGGCCCAAGCTCCCGTTCGGCCTGTACCGACCGTTGCCGATTCTCGCATGATCTCGCTCATTCGGCGGGCGTGCTGCGTCGTCATATAGGCATAGGTGGCGCTTGGCTGGGTGACGGCCTGCCATTCGTTGGCCCTGGGCTCACGAATCGCCAACAATGTTTGGGCTTGCGGCGCGTTGCCGTCGTTGATCACGGCGGCGGTCATCGCGGCAATGCTCAAGGGTGAAACTTGTATATCCCCCTGCCCTAGAATATTTTCCTGTAAGTTAGTGCGCGTTAGCGATGGGGTATCCGGGGTAGTCGGTGACTCCGCTAGGAACCCATCCAGGCGGGGCGGCACGGTCAACCGCATCAGATCGAGCGTGCGCTGCAACGGGGCCACCCCAAGGGCAGGCCCGATCTGCGCGAAAGGGGCCGGGCACCCGTACAGATACGCTTGTCGCAGCGTGATCTCCGATTCTGGCGGCGGCTGGATACAACTCAGTGTTAGATCATCCAACATTACGGGTAATGCCCCGCCAGGGAACGCGCCACTTAGCGGTTGCCCCTCCACCATCGCCGTAACCAGTACCGGCAGTTGGAGCAGCGTCCCCGGTTGATACTGCCCCTGTAAAGCCCGGTTGAAAAATGGTTTATTCGGGCTGGCGACCAATTGATCCCACTGTTCATCTAGCGTGTTGGGGTCGTAAGTGGGTTGGCTTGCCAGCGCCAGCAACTCGCCCCCAGGCACCGTCATGACAATCGCTGCCCCAGCGCGATCCCCCATCGCATTGACGACAGCTTGCTGTACCTCTAGGTTAAACGTCAACCGGATATCTGCCCCCTGGCGAGGTTGGTCCAGTAGCATCTGTGTGAATGTCGGCTGCTGGTTAACCCCGCTTAGCAGCGTATCGTAGGCGGCCTCCGCCCCTGATGCCCCATACCGATAGCTGTAGTAGCCGGTGGCACTTGCTGTTGCCGGGTATAATGTCTTACGTTGTGCAAACCCCTGTCGATCTATCACCGTTCGCACGATCAATTCACGATCCCGGTCGTAGATCGCGCCGCGCTTGACCGATTGTTCCGCTTCTATCAGGCGGGGGTTATCTTCACGCGGCAGTAACGTAAATTGACCCACGATGGCGTAATACGTCGCCGCGACGATCACCACGCCGAACGCAATCATCAACCCGATCAAAAGTCGGTTGATCTCCCGCGTGAAATTCGTCACCCGCTTATCTCCCATGCGGAAAGCCGCAGTAACAGCCCAATGATCATGAAGCTAGCCAGTAGCGAACTCCCGCCGTAACTCAGGAACGGCAACGTTACCCCGGTCAATGGCAACAAGCGCAACGCCCCCCCCATAATCAGTAAACTCTGGATCGCGATCAGCGCCGCCAACCCGACCGCCATCAGCGCGTAAAAAGGCCGATCTTGCTGTAAGACCGCCACCCGTAGACCCCGCATTACCAGCGTTAACATAAAGGCCACCACCACTATCACCCCCAACAATCCCCATTCTTCCGCCACCGCCGCAAACACAAAATCCGAGTGCGCTACCGGGATGTACGTCGGCGCACCCTGGCCCACCCCCTGCCCGAACACCCCCCCCGCTGCGAACGCTAACAGGCTTTGCACAATCTGATACGCGGCCCCGTCCGCCTGTGCCCACGGGTCTACCCAGATATTCACCCGCACCTGCACCACCCCAAACACCGAGTAGGCCGCGACCCCCGCTACTGCCAGCAACACCCCCCCCCCCCCCCA
>DAOTUA010000306.1:0-6825 GCA_034437355.1 Anaerolineae bacterium
CCATCATCGCTTTCTTTGCTTCTTTTTAGAAAAGAAGAGAAAAGCATAAAGTTAAGAAAAAACTGCTATTTCACATCAGACGTTAAATGCAACAGGCGTAACTGCTCAGGGGCTTCACCCCCAAACCCCCTCCATCCCGCCGATAAAGCGGCGATAGTGGGGGAGGGCGTGGCGCTTTAGTACCGGGGTGGGGGGCAGGCTGAGTAATTACCAACAGGCTTTGTTTTCCTCACCGGATGCGTTACAAATGGGGTGGCAGATGTTCTTAACCAACCAAACAGGGAGATAACACATTTTATGGACCCGGTAAAACCCGTTATGCTGATCATTCTCGATGGATGGGGCATCCGCACCATGCAGCACGGCAACGCGCCGTATCATGCCAAAACGCCCAATTACGACCGTTGGAACACCACGCTAGAACGCGCCGTGCTGGATGCGTCCGGCGAAGCAGTGGGCCTGGTGCCGGAACAGATGGGCAATTCCGAAGTCGGGCACTTGAACCTGGGCGCGGGGCGCGTCGTATACCAAGACATCACGCGGATCAATATCGCCATCCGAGATAACACGCTGCGCGAAAATGACGCCATCACCCAGGCGCTTACAGCGGCAGCAGGCGGTAAACTTCACCTGATCGGCCTGTTGAGTGACGGCGGCGTTCATAGTCACCGTGATCATCTGTGGGCGCTATTAGACATCACGCGGCAAGCGGGGGTAGAACCGATCATCCACATTATTACCGATGGGCGCGATACCCCCAGCCGCAGCGGGATCGGATTTGTCGAAGCGTTAGAAACTCACATCGAAGCCACCGGGCATGGGCGGATCGCGACATTAAGCGGGCGATATTATGCCATGGACCGCGACCAACGCTGGGAGCGTACCGGGCAGGCTTACACCGCCATGGTCCAACGGCAAGGCGACCGCTACGCCACCGCATCCGAGGCGTTGCGGGCTGCTTATGCGGATGACGTGACCGATGAATTT
The DNA here is from genome assembly GCA_034437355.1 of Anaerolineae bacterium. GTDB lineage: Bacteria > Chloroflexota > Anaerolineae > Aggregatilineales > Phototrophicaceae > DAOTTY01. The sequence goes on from DAOTUA010000306.1 coordinate 988, forward strand.
GTTGTGCCGGTTGTGATTGGCGACGATGACCAAGCGTTGGAAGTAGCCGATGGTGACGCGGTGTTGTGTTTCAACTACCGGTCGGACCGAATGCGCCAGCTAGCCCGTCTGTTCACCGGGGAAATGCCGGACGGGTTCCAGGGCGAACTCGCAACGGATTTACACGTTAGCACCATGACCGAATACATGGAGGGGCTGCCGGTAGCCGTCGCGTTCCCGCCGCAGTATCTTAAAAATACGCTAGCGGAGGTCCTGAGCCGTGCTGGGAAGCGCCAATATCACACAGCAGAAACCGAGAAATACCCGCATGTAACATTCTTCTTCAACGGGCGCGAAGAAGAACCGTTCTCAGGCGAAGAACGGCAGATTATCCCATCCCCCAAAGTTGCCACCTATGACCTACAGCCAGAGATGAGCGCCCCGCAACTACGGGATGCGACACTAGAACGCCTGGCACAACACAATGATGATTTTCTGCTGGTGAACTTTGCCAACCCGGATATGGTCGGGCATACCGGGTCATTGGAGGCGGCGATCCGGGCGTGTGAAGTGGTGGATGAGTGCGCCGAGGCGTTGGTCCGGGCGGTGCAAGAGAAGGGCGGGACGGTGCTTATCACAGCAGACCATGGCAACTGTGACCGCATGATTGATGAGATCACCGGGCAGCCGCACACCTACCACACTACGCAACCCGTGGCGCTATTCGCCATCAGCGCACATAGCTTCTACGACCTGCGCCCGCGTGGTATTCTGGCAGATGTCGCGCCGACGATCTTACACTTGCTCGGCTTGGGCCAACCGGATGAGATGACCGGAACCAGCCTGATCGCTCGCGTTCGGTCAGTGGATACGGATTAAGCCGAATCTTGGATAAGCAAAAAAAGTATCCAAATTTTCAGTGAGCATAATCTGCGAATGCGTTCATCACTTACCATATGACCACTACCAGGCTGTGAAAAGCTGAAGCTATCGGTTAAGCTAGCGCCCGGTTTGACTTTACAAGTTAAGGAACAAGAGCTTGGCAGCACGGTTGATGAAAACCTGGGTTTGGTGGCATGTGGTGTGTGGGGTGGCGTTGGCTTTGCAACCCAGCACGGACCCGATCTACCTGGGCCGCTACTCGCGGAATGCGGCGCTGATCCTTGCCGGATTACTGGTCACGTTGCCGGCAGTGTGGCTGACGACCCGGTGGGCGGCGGCGCGGTTGGGATCATGGCGCATCCCAAACCGGGCAGCCGTCGGCGGGATCGTGTTGGTGTTGGCGGTGGTTATGGGGTTGTGGGCCGTGAGGGGCGCAAGTGCCCCGGCTTATGTGGTGCTGCGCTTATACCTGACGGTGCTCATGCTGACTGCGATAACGTGGGCGGCGGGGTCGGTTTCGGTAAAGCGAATCCCCCATTGGTGGCGGTGGAGCCTGCCAGCCGCCGTCATCCTGATCGCGCTAGCGGTGGGCGGCGTGATCTTCAGCTTCCCCGGTGTGCGCTATGTCGATGAGGCATACATGGCAAGCCTAGCGTGGAACGTGGCCCACACCGGGCAGATCAAGCCATTGATCTATGAGTACGTAGACACCGAATCTTACGCGCTGATGTACATCGGGCTAGGGGGCTGGTTACGTCTGTTCGGGTTTGGCTTTTGGGTGGCACGAACGTTTATCTATGCGGTGGGATTGGCGACATTGGCAGTCTGTTGGATTGTGGCGCGGCGGGTCTATGGGGTGTTTGCCGCATCGAGTGCGGTATTACTAGGCGTGTTTGCGCTGGCTCCGTTAAACTTCTTGCGCCAAGATGTGAGCGTGGCGCTTTACCTGGCGCTGGCACTCTGGGCATACGTGGTAGCAACAGATCGTGATGAGGCTCGGCGGCATGTGCTGGTTGGGTTCTTGGTCGCGTTCGCCATCGACGGCCACCCAAACGCTTACCGCTTTAGTTTCGCGTTTGGCGCAGCATATCTGCTGGAATGGGCGCTACTGTGGCGGGCGCGGGGGCAATTTGTTTTCTATCGTCCGATAGCTTACCTGATACTCGGCGGCGTGATGGGCGTCGGCGCGTACATCGGGTTATACACGGCGCTAGGCGACGACTTGCTGACGCTGGCGGGGTCTCCGTTTTTAGCCCCGACCAAACCGCCACCGCTGGTGCTATTGGATCAGATCATCGAGCCGCTGTACTACACGCCGATCGTGTTTGGGGCGGCAGGGTTCGGGTTGGTGGTCGGGTTACAGCGCGGGGATCGGCTGGTGCGGTTGTTGGCGGTGGTATTGCTGGTCAATATGTTGATCATTGCGACACTGTACGGTTACTATCGGTTTTATTACGTGATGCAGAGTCTCAGCTTATTTGTGCTGTTGGCAGCGGCACTCTTGGCGGATCGCGATCTGATGGGTGGGTCAGCTTGGTTACGTTTGGGGGTGGCTTTGGCGTTGGTGATGGCAAACACCGGTTATTTGCTGAACCGATACCAGAACGAAGAATTCCGGGAGAATTTTAACCCGGCGCTGGTCATCGGGCACGAGTTACGCGAGATCGTCCCGGCACGGAGTACGGTTGTCGCCATCGACCCCATGTATTTTGGGCTGGTCGATCATGTGGAATTTGTCGAGTACGCGACAGCGGGATGGGCGGCGGGAAAGTTCGACATCAGCGAGTTAGACGTGTGGCAACAGGCCGCGCCAGAATACGTGGTGATGGTGTATGGCAACCCGGCCCCCCCGCCAGATTCATTACAGGTCTATATGCGCTCACGGGATATGGTCCCGATCACTTGTTGGGATTCAGATCGGATCGGGCGGGTCGATTTATTCGCGCTGCCGTTCAATCAACCCAATCGCCAAGCTCCAAACGGGCAACGTGTGCCCAATGTAGCCCCGATCGAAACTGAAACTTGTCAGGGTATATCATGAATCTTTCCCAACAAGCCCCCCGGACTCCCCCACGCTGGCGGCGGGCATTGTGGCTGATCGTGCGGCTTGTTTTTGTGGCGGGCATCTTCTATGTGATCTTCCGCACAGCAGATATTGACTTCAACCAACTGCGCGACGAAGCCCGGCAGATTCGGTGGGTGTGGGTGCCGTTGGCGTTGGTCGTGTGGCTGGTGGCAATTGGGGTGGCAAGCTGTCGATGGTTTATCCTGCTGAATGTGGTCAAGCGTGGGTTTACAGTGTATGCGTTGGTGGCACTCAACCTGATCGGTATTTTTTACTCACAGTTCTTGCCTGGGTTGATCTCCGGCGATGTAGTGAAGGGCTATTACCTAGCTCGCGGTGGCAACGCCAAGGTTAATGTGCTGTCATCCGCGATTATGGACCGGATATTGGGCATCGGGGTGAATGGGGTGCTGGGGATGGCGGCGCTGGCGCTTAGCCCGCTGGTGATGGATATGTTCACGTTGCCGGCCTATATGCCGTTTGTGGTGTTGGGGGCGGTGATTGTCGCCCTGGGGATCGGGTTCTGGCTGGTGGGGGTGCTGGAACGGTTCGAGGCGAGTTTCCCTGGATGGCTGCAAACCGCCTTCGAGCCGATCAAGCTGTATACACGGCATCCGGTCGGGTTGGCGGCGGCGGCAGGGACAAGTATCCTTTACTTTGCGTTGTGGACACTGGCGTTTTGGGCATTGGGTGCTGCTGTCGGGATTGCTCATCTGGGCTTTTTTGCGATGCTGCTGTTATTGGCGGTCGTCAATGTGGCGCAGTTCTTACCGCTGAGTATCAACGGGGCCGGGTTGCGCGAGGGGGCGGTCGTGGCTTTGCTAAGCGCCTATGGCATCGCGGAGGAGAAGGCGCTCGTATTTGCCCTGCTGATCCCGCTGACGAACCTGGGACTGGCCGCGCTCGGTGGCCTGCTAATGCTAGCCGATTATCGCCCACGTCAACCCGAACCAGGCTCCGAACACACCTAAGCGCGGATCACCCAACAACAAAGCTAGGTTGTGTTGACATTTGAAATTTCGATCTCATTAAAGAACACAACGGCTCAAAACGTAGGGGCATAGCGTGCTATGCCCTGGGTTCAGCACACTGAACCCCTACATTAACCAGTTCTTTGGGTAAACGTCAACAGAACCTAAATACGACGTGAGTATTGGTTAGTTTGTGTCGCAACTTACAAACAAATACCCGCCTGCGCGTTACAATAAAACTTGATAAATGAATCCATGAGCTAAGGAGAACCTATGCAACTCGGAATGGTCGGTTTAGGCAAGATGGGCGCAAACATGACGCAACGCCTGGCAGATAAAGGGCATAAGCTGGTCGTAACGGACCTCAACCAAGAAGTTATCGAACAGGCGGCACAACATCAAAACGTCACCGGAGCATCTGATCTAGCGGGCCTGGTGCGCCAGCTAGACGAGCCCCGCGCCGTTTGGGTGATGGTCCCGGCAGGTGACCCGACCGAAAGCACGGTGCAACAACTGGCGGACCTGCTCAGTGACGGTGATACGGTTATCGACGGCGGCAACAGCAACTATAAAGACACCATGCGGCGTAGTGAGGACTTACGCGCCAAGGGTGTATTTTTTGTGGATGTTGGCACAAGCGGCGGCGTGTGGGGACTCAAAGAAGGCTATAGCATGATGGTTGGTGGGGCAGATGAGGCCGTCACCCGCCTAACGCCAATCTTTGAGACGCTAGCCCCCAGCCCGGATAAAGGCTGGGGCCATGTGGGGGCCTCCGGTAGTGGTCATTTTGTGAAAATGGTCCATAACGGCATCGAATACGGGCTGATGCAGGCTTACGCCGAAGGGTTCGACATCATGCGGGCTAAATCGGATTTTGAGCTAGATATGCACCAGATCGCGGAAATCTGGCGGTTTGGCAGTGTCGTTCGATCCTGGTTGCTAGACTTAACGGCGGCGGCACTCGCGGAAGATGTCGATCTCAGTGAGTTGCAAGGCTATGTGAGCGACAGCGGCGAGGGCCGCTGGACAGCACAGGAAGCGATTGATCTGGCGATCCCGGCCCCGGTGATCTCGACATCGTTGTTTGCCCGCTTTCAGAGCCGCCGCGATGACGCCTACGCGAATAAGTTACTGGCAGCGATGCGCAATCAGTTTGGCGGGCACGCCGTCAAAAAAGTGGAGGACGAGTAAGGTATGACAACGACAATAGTGATTTTCGGCGCATCTGGCGACCTAACGCAGCGAAAGCTAGTCCCGGCACTGTATAACCTGTACCTAAAAGGCCGGATGCCGGAACCGTTCTTGCTGGTCGGTAATTCACGCTCAGATTACTCTCATGACGAGTTCCGCGAGAAGATGCGCGATGCGATGAAAGATTTTGCGACTAGCTACGGCGATAACTCATTTGATCGGTTTGCGGAAAACATCTGGTACCTGCCGGGCAACGTGAAATCACCGGATTACTACGCCGAGCTAGACACATTCTTATCACAACACGAACAAGGCGAGGCTAAGCGGTTATATTATCTGTCTACCGCGCCGTTTTTGTACGAGCCGATTCTCGAAAACCTTGGCAAAAGCGGTATGAGCCGATCCGAAAGCAGCTGGCGGCGGGTGGTGATCGAAAAGCCGTTCGGCTACGACCTGAACACCGCCCAACAACTTAACCGTCAAGTCCATGACGTGTTCCGCGAAGATGAGGTCTACCGCATCGACCATTATCTCGGCAAAGAAACAGCCCAGAACATCCTATTTTTTCGGTTTGCCAATACTATCTTTGAACCGTTATGGAACCGCAATTACATCGACCATATACAGATCACCGTTGCCGAGTCGGTTGATGTGGGACGGCGGGCCGGGTACTACGATACCGCCGGGGTACTGCGCGATATGTTCCAGAACCACCTGTTACAACTACTGGCCCTAACTGCCATGGAGCCG
>DAOTUA010000307.1:0-3664 GCA_034437355.1 Anaerolineae bacterium
GCGCGTATCGGGAGGGCACGGCGACCCTCCCCTACGATGTCGGTGATGACAAAATGTTCGTAGCCCCCCGACAGGTTGTTCGTACACCCCACTTACCCAATTATTTTATCAAACGTCAAAAGCGCCACCCCTCCCCCATGTTCACCCTGCTCTGATCGGGGTGTGTGCAAGCAAAGTACCTGAGTTGTAACATCTATTTTTTGTGAAAATGGACGCTTTTTGTCCACTGTTTCTGGAAAAATGGTGAGATGTGGGGTGAAACCTCACAATGTCTTATCTCTACCGAATTTATTACCAATATTGTTTGACACGTTGCTTGTAGAGCAATCACATATAGCAAGGCTTTATCCCTCAGCAGAGGTGGTATTGGGGTTTTTTGCCCTAGGTATGGGCTATTCCAATTGGGTTGCAACCACTATAATGATTATCTAACAAGGCTTTACGTTTCAGTCAGAAAGATGGCGCATGGCGACCGATCCGTTAATTGGCGAAAAAATGGGTGACTATACCATCGAGTCGCTGCTTGGTCGCGGCGGTATGGCACGGGTTTACCAGGGTTATGATGCGAACTTAGACCGCTATGCGGCGGTTAAAGTTATTGATGCTCACCTGATCAACAGCGACGAACGCGAGGAATATTACGAACGCTTCCAACGTGAGGCACGAGCAATTGCGCGTTTGCAGCACCCGAATATCGTTGGGGTGTATCAGTTTGGGGAGTATGAAGCACAGTATTATATGGCGATGGTGTTCATCGACGGGCAAGACTTACGTCAGGTTCTCAAAGGGCATGTGAAGGCCGGGACGCTTATGTCGCCCGTGTTGGTCCTCAAGATCATGCAAGCGATGACAAGCGCCCTCGACTATGCCCACGCCGAAGGGGTGATCCATCGCGATATTAAACCCTCAAATATCCTGGTGACGGAGGACGGTAAAGCCATCCTGACGGATTTTGGCTTGGCGCTGAATTTATCCGATGGGACGATTGGCAACACGTTTGGGAGTGCCCACTATATCGCGCCAGAACAGGCGGTGTCATCGGCCCATGCTGTGGCCCAGAGTGATATGTATTCGTTGGGTATTTGCCTGTACGAAATGCTGACGGGCAGTGTCCCGTTTGACGACGCTTCGGCTATGAGTGTGGCGCTCAAACACCTGAGCGACCCGCCGCCACCGCCCAGCCAACTTAACCCCAACATCCCGGCGGCGGTCGAGCAAGTGATGATGCGTGTGCTGGAAAAAGAACCGGAAAACCGCTACGAAAATTGCGCGGCTTTTATGGCGGATTTAAAAGAAGCGTTCAAGGTGAGTGAAACGGTGGACACCACCAGCGGGATTTCAAAGGTACGGGCGAATGCCTCAATCCCGCGCCCCGTAGATATGCCGCCCCCACGCCGCCCGGTCAATAGCGGTAGCGATTCGATCCCGTCGCCGTTGCCTAATGCCGACACAGGTTCGCGGCGGTCTGTGTCTCGGCTAGAACAAACCGCGCAGAAGAAATTACGTAAATCGCAAGAAGTGCAACGGGTCGGGCCGCAACGTAACCTTTTACCCTGGGTGATTGGCGGGATCATTATTGTGCTACTGTTGGGGGCCGGTCTTTTCCTAGGTTTGAGTGTGCTTAATGGTAGCACCGCTACCCCAACCGCTGCCGCCATTGCGGATGTAAACCCCACCGACACGCCAACTGATACGCCAACCGAAACAGCAAGCGCCATCGCACAGGTTGGCATCACCCCGCTACCAACCGACCCCCCGCCGCCGACGATAACACCTACTGATACTGAGAACCTTCAGCCCACAACCACGGCACTAATTGATAACCCGGTTGAGATTGTGCTGATTTACGAAGAGGATACCCTTATCCTTCACAATACATCGGACCAGCCGGTTGATGTGAGTGGCTTGACGTTCTACCAGCAACGCCCGGAGAGTACGCCCATCCGGGTGTCGATTAGTCGTATCTGGGGGCGCGGTTCGGAACCCCCTAGCCGGCTCCCGGCTGGCGGTTGCTTCCAGGTTTGGTCACGAGGTAGTTTTTCGCGCTTACCTTCGCCCAATTTTTGTTCGCGGCAGGCGTTTTATGGGATCGAACCCACCAATGACTTTTGGATTCCGAAGAGTGATGTGGATACCTTTGAATTGCGTCTTGGCGCAGATACTATCGCCACCTGCCCGATTGAAGCGGGCGAATGTGTGGTTGCCGTGCCTGCTTCCAGCTAGCCGGCATCCAGGGTGACGGTCGGCAAAGGGATTTGCGTTGCCCCTAACGGACGGATTAACCATCCGTTTTGAATCGCCAGGACCAACGCCAACACCAGGCCGATTATCATCAAACTAGCAACGATGATACCGACCCACAGAACACGACCGGAACGTGTGGCGGTATCTAACTGAGCATGTTGCAGTAACCAGGCTTGTAACATCCCGGACGAAACGCGCACACCGTCCCCATCGAACCGTATAATATGGGCGTACTCCAGGCCACGCATCGCGGATTTGGTCGCGGTGTCGTCCAACGGATAGTCGGTTTCGACCAACCACCGGTTCACTTGAACCGACGTGACCGGGGCTAACGGGTTCTGGTAGGTCAGGTGGGTAATGGCAGATAGCACCAACCGTTCATCTAATGTGAGGGTTTGCCACTGGTCCCGAAATTGGTCGTGGCTTTGCTGGACGACATGCGATAGGGCGGCCCGGACCTGTTCTTCGGAAATCGTTGGCATCGGTTGGGTGATAGCGGCCTCATACAGCACAAAACCGATCCGCTGGGCTAGCAGCGGCTCGCCCCCTGTGGCTTGATAGGCGAGCGTTACGGCTGCATCGGTGATGTGATATTCGTTGGGGATGCGCATCAACAGCGCGGTTTCTTCTGGGGTGAGTTCGTGCAGCCGGTGGGCCAGGTCGCGGGTTGCTAAGGGGGCCAATTGTGCCAGATCGTCCTCAATGCGATCGGCGACGGTTATGACCGCCGCCAACTGATCATGACTTTGCAACACGTCGCTTAGATAGTGGAAAGTGCCCGAATTGGTAGCGCCGTCCCCAGTGTGGCCTAGTAACAGATGGGCGTCATCTATCAACAAGACCACCTGCTGCCGCCGTCGCAACGTGCCGCATACCTGCGGTAAAAATGACACTCGGAACCATTCGCGCATCTGCTGGCGGGTGGTATCTGCGTCTGGTGGGGCTGTGAATATGCGACCGATGGGCAACGTGGCATCTACTAGCGCCGTTTGGATCGAACGGGCAAAGGTCATTAACAGCGTTTTTTCGGATTGTATCTGGGGGTGTATTGAGCGTAGTGGGATGTAAACGCCCAGGTAATCATTGCCAAAAAATTCTTGAAAATGCCACAACAAGGCACTTTTACCGATATGACGCCGCCCGCTAATCACCATCGCCTGGCCGGTGTTTGGGGCCGAGAGATGTTGGTTAATGTGGCTGTAGGCGGTTGTGCGCCCGGCAAAAGCACTTGGGACGTACTCACCGTTGGCGGTTGGGCGGTAGGGGTTGGCTGCATCCATCAGGTTCACTCACAGGGTTTATCGGGTCGGTTGGTTTAGTTTACAGGGCAATCGTAACTACTCAGGTACTCGCCTGAATACCCCCATCCCCTAGCCCCCATAAAGGGGGAAGAGGAACAGTTATGTACCACTTAAACCCC
>DAOTUA010000308.1:0-2871 GCA_034437355.1 Anaerolineae bacterium
GCTTACGTGGTACGCAACTGTTCCCCCTTTATGGGGGTATTCAGACGAGTACCTGAGTGGTGATCGGTCAAGTAGGATTATCCCCCTTGCGGGCGTTTGAGCGCAGCCCCCCTCAAGAACGAACTAGCAATCAAGATATTGGTTATTCCGCCTCATGTTCCTGGCGGCGTTGTTGGCGGAATGCCAGGTAAACGGCAGCGCCAATCAAACCAAAGCCGATAATCAACACGACCAAGAAACGCGGAATCCCGAAAAACGCATCGCGTGTTTGCAATAATACCACCGCCACCAGCCCCACTGTGCCGATCCGCCGTTGCAGCACGCGCTCCCAGGCGATCCCACCGCCGACGAACGTCAACGCATAGCCCACCCCCACCAGCAGATAAATCAGATCGCCGGATGACGTGATCTGCCCCAAGATCGGCATAAACGCGATCAGCCCCGCCAGCACTTCCAGGGCGGTTGCCTGCGCCGCGCCGTTCTCATCTCGGCTGTTAGCACGGTATGCCAGCAAGAACAATATCGCTACCGCCGCCCCGGTAAACCACTGAATATCCCGGAAGGGCGCAATCTCCAGGTAAACGGAGACATACAGCATATGCCAGCTATATTGCCCCCACGCCACCAGCGCGATCACGTAATCGCGTATGATCGCGCTGTATAAGTCCCGTTCGAACCACACCAGGCCCAGCAACGTATACCCCGCCACCCACCCGGTAAGATATAACGGGCCGTTGAAGTCTATCACGGAGGCAGCCATCGCCAGCCCTGCTACCCCAACCTGGGCCGTTAACACTACCAACCGACGCAAAGTGTTCGCCGGGGATGGCAGGCCCGGTAATCGCAGCGCGTAGATGCCCAGGCTCAATGCGGAGAGCGCCACCGGATAAACCGTTTGGGGCGCGTCGAAGCCGCCTAAAATATGCGTTAGCACCGCATACGGCGCAACCGTGATCGGGACCATCAACACGGACAAGCCGATATTTAGGTAAGCGACGATAAATGTTGCGCCCGCCACCATCGCTAGCCCCGCGCTCACAAAAACGGATATATCGCCGTCGCTAAATCTCAGGCCCAGGCTGATCAAATAAAAGATGGTGGCTGCGCCTGCCGTCAGCACATGCCAAATCGGACTAATGATCCGCTGCGGGGTCTGGTGTTCGCGCAGCCCGAAAATGATATAGATTAGCCCGACAATATGCACCGCTACGATCCCGGCGTTGCGGCTCGGCTCGGTTAATAAAGTAGTACCCACAGCACCGGCCACGCCTAACGCCACCAGCCCGACGCGCACACTCGCTTGGCGGGCCGCTGGCGGGATCGGTGGCACATAGGCCAGCCCGACCTGTATCGCCCCAAGCGTGATGTACGTCCATATTTCAGCCCACAATCCCGTTTCAAACGCCGTCAGCATGTGGATCGCGACCGGGTACGCCATCAGCGCCGTGAGATGATATAACCATGGCTGTTTATGGATAGCCGCAACATAGGCCGCATGAACTGCCAGCCCAACCGCAAACCCAACCGGAATCAGGTAGGGATCGAGTAGCGTACTCCAAATGTAAAGGCCACCCGTCAGGGCCAGAGCCACCATATTCATACGGTGATAAAGTGTGGGGTCCTCCCGTTGAACAAGCCAGATGTTTAAAGCGACCAGTAACCCCAGATGGACGCTGCCATCCAGCAACAACCGTGGGACTTCCGCGATCCCGAACGTGACCAGCGCGTGATCGACCAAAAACAGGGTTAACACTTGGGCCGCCGCCAACGTGAACGTCATCAAGCGGAGCGTTACATACACCCAGGCATAGACGACGGTCAGGAATAGCACCGCCAGCACTTCTACGCTGTAGAAAGCGATGTTATCGCCGGTTGCCGCCAGTAACCCCAGCCCGACGCTAACCAACAGGGTTCCCACAGATGAGTTTTCGATGTCCTGCGCGTAATATTCGCGGTAGTCGTCTGGCACAAACCGTAACCCGATACGCACCAGCAACAGCAATAGCGCGGTGGCCGTAGCCGTTAGGATGTAATACTCGGTGGGCGCGTTGCCGATCTCCACCAGCGATAGCACCATCGCCAGCGTACTGAGCATCCCAAAATAGGTAAAGTAGCGCCGCCGGTAAAACCAACTCAGCCCCAAATACAAGACTGTCACCACCAACGAGGTGATCATCCAAACCGGGCCAACGCCGGCGGGGTTATCTACGATATAAAGTTGGAAGGCCACCCCCACAAACGGCGTTAAGATCGCGCCAGTGGTGATAAACGCCAACGATACATTCGCTAGGCCAAACGCCTGCTGCATGATCACGCCGCCGGTGAACCATCCGAGTGTGAACAGTAGTACCAACGCAAAGCGAACCGGTGGCGAGAACGTCTGCCAGCCAACCCCAACGAACAAGGCCACCGACGCCACAATTAAGAATGTCCCCAAGAACGACAGCAAGTTAATCGCGCTGTTGCCGAAGCGGTTCTGCTCGCTGCTGGTGACGGGAGGGGCGTCCGGGGTGCGCTTTTCTTTGGCGGACACTTCCGGCGCGGCGTCGGCTACATCATCGCCGTGATCATCCGGCGCGGCGTCGGTGGGCGATGGCTCGTTTTGCTTGTACATCCATGGGCCGGGGACGCCCTGCTGCACCAGAAAATTGCTTACCGATAGGTCCCGATCTTGTAACGCACTCCGCCGGAGCTGTTGCAGCAGGTCGTTTTCCGTGGTGGGGCGGTCTGTTGGCTTATCGTTATTAGCAATAGTGCGAATAAACGCAACGACCCCCCAAATGTAGAATAGGGGTACACTGAGCGCACACAGTAAACCTAGCGGGAAAAATACAAACTCTAGCATACGATACCTCCTCCCACAAATAAATC
>DAOTUA010000309.1:0-4411 GCA_034437355.1 Anaerolineae bacterium
TGGCTCCGGGTTTATAGCTGGTGGAGGTTGCCGGGGGATGGACCTGAGGAGACTCGAACTCCTGACCTCTACAGTGCGATTGTAGCGCTCTCCCAACTGAGCTACAGGCCCGAACACCTCACATGGTAGCGATTGCCGCGAAAAATACAAGGGCGGTCCCAGGGCAGGATAAGCGCAACATTTTTGTAACTGCTCAGGGGCTTCGCCTCCGAACCCCACAAGTTTTTGCAAAAGATTAACCAAAACTTTAGTTGTGAAAATCTAAGACTTTCAAAAATCGTCTAAATCTTCATGGTGGTGGGGTGTGGCGTGAAACCCCACGATATTTTATCTCCACCTGAGTCGTTACTCATTTTTGTTGCATGGATTGCCCTGCTACCCGTGGGTATATGGGTTGTAGAGCGTGCTTGTAAGATGCTATACTTCTATCAGTATAAATTCTATAAAAAACCCTATTGATAGCTAGGGGCTAAGAAAACCTCATGACATCTCTTGTAAACACCCTGACCGAAACGCTACGGTATCGTGGCGCGATTGGGCAGTGGAGTTGGGTCCTCCATCGCCTATCCGGTTTAGGGGTGCTGTTATTCCTGGTGCTGCATGTGATTGACACATCCTGGGCCGTGTTCTACCCAGAACTGTACGTCCACGCCATCGCCGCCTACCAGACCCCCCTCTTTACCGTTGGGGAGTTCATTCTGGTGGCGTTGGTGGTCTACCACGCGCTAAACGGGCTGCGTATTATTGTTATGGATTACCGCCCGTCTTGGTGGAAGTATCAGAAGGCCGCCGCCAACATGGTTTTGATCGGCACAGCGGTTCTGCTGATCCCGGTCTTTGCGCTGATGATGACGCACGTTGTGCGCCATTACACGGAGGACCCGTTCATCCTGCCGTTAAGCGAAGTGATCGCCTCGCAGATTCCGTTTGTGATTGGTATCACGGTAGCGATCATCGCCGCAATGTTGCTATCTGGCGCATATGGGATGATCGCCGGGGACAGCGCCGCGAAAGTGACTGGCAAGTCTAGCGGGTCTCGCTTAGAACGCTTCTGGTGGTCTTTTATGCGGATTAGCGGTGTGCTGATTGTGCCGTTGGTGTTTGGTCACCTGGCCGCGATGCACATCGTCCAAGGCGTGTTCGATCTTACGCTCCAGGGTGGGCCGATTGCGGGCGTACCAGGGGCGGTGAATACCAGTGGCACGGCGGTTGAGTTCGTCTACCACCGTTGGAACTTCCTGGTCGGTGGGGTGGCAGCGTGGCGCGTGTACGATTTCGCGCTGCTCAGCCTGGTGACCGTCCATGGGTTTAACGGGCTGCGCTATGTCTTTACAGACTACGTGCAGAACGAAACCGCTAAGCGTGGCCTGATCTACCTATGCGTAATCGGTGCGGTTGTGTTGATGGTGACGGGTGGCGGCGCGTTGTTGCTCGGCGTCAACCAGGATGCGCTCCAACTGGCATCCCAGGCGATGTTAGACATGCACGGGGCACACTAACCCGCGCTAAGATTCGGCTGACCCCCACCTGTGAGCAAGGGGCGGGGCCGGCGCTAACCCACAAAAACAGTTTTGTTGTTATATGGAGTAAATTGCAGCGATGCAAACACATAAATTTGACGCAGTAATCGTCGGGGCAGGTGGGGCCGGTTTGATGGCGGCCCTCTACGCTAGCAAAGGCGGTGCTAACGTCGCCGTGGTGAGCAAGCTCTACCCGACACGCTCGCACACCGGGGCGGCGCAGGGTGGGGTGGGGGCGGCCCTGGGCAATATTGATGAGGATAAACCGATCTGGCACGCCTACGATACCGTTAAAGGTGGCGACTACCTGACCGACCAGAACGCCGCTAAGGTCCTGGCCGATGAAGCCATCGACGCGGTGATCGAACTGGAACACATGGGCCTGCCGTTCGACCGTACCCCAGAGGGGCGCATCAGCCAACGCCGCTTCGGGGGGCATACCTCCAACTTCGGAGAGAAACCCGTGCCGCGTGCGTGCCACGCTGCCGACCGCACCGGGCACATGATCTTACAGACCCTTTACCAGCAATGTATCAAAGAGAACGTGCGCTTCTTCGATGAGTTCCATGTTGTGGATATGATGGTAAACGATGGCAAATGCGCTGGCGTTGTCGCCTGGGAACTATCAACTGGCGATCTGCACGTTTTCCAGGCAAAAGCAACCGTGTTTGCCACCGGCGGTTGGGGGCGCGTCTGGCAGACGACTTCTAACGCGCACAGCCTCACCGGGGACGGCGCAGCCATCCCGCTACGGCGTGGTGTGCCGCTGCAAGACCTGGAAATGTACCAGTTCCACCCAACCGGCATCGCCAAGATGGGGATTCTCATCACCGAAGGCGTGCGCGGTGAGGGCGGCGTGCTGCTCAACGGCAACGGCGAACGCTTCATGAAGCATTACGCCCCCAACATCAAAGACTTGGCCTCGCGGGACGTAGTGGCACGCGCCATCTATGAGGAAGTCGCCGCTGGGCGGGGTATCGACGGCAAACAGCACGTCTACCTGGATATTCGCCCGGAGACGGTCAACCACTACTTTGAAGAAGAAGGCGACGAGCGCCGCATCGACCGGCGCTATGTTGAATCCAAGTTGCCGGATATTCTCGACTTCTGCCGGACGTACATTGGCGTGGACCCGGTGCAGGCCCCTATGCCTGTCCAGCCGACCGCACACTACGCCATGGGCGGTATCCCGACGAATGTTGATACCGAAGTTGTGATCGATGCCAACTGGACGGTGATGCCGGGGTTATATGCCGCTGGCGAGGCAGCCTGTGTGAGTGTGCATGGCGCAAACCGCCTGGGGACGAACGCACTGGTCGATCTGATCGTGTTTGGGCGGCGGGCCGGGATGCGTGTCGCGGATTACGTGCAACACGCGGACTTTGTGCCCGTGGTTGGCGACCCCACTGCCGAAATCCGGTCGGAGTTGGAACGCATCCGCAACAATAAGGGTAAAACCCGCCAGTCGGAAATCCGTGAGACGATGCAGAAGGTCATGATGGACCATGTGAGCGTGTTCCGCACCGAGGAAGGGATGCAAGCTGCCATTGACTGTATGCGCGAACTGCGCGAACAGTACATGAAAGACATCGTGATCGATGACCACGGCCAGAAGTTCAACAGCGACCTGCTGGAAGCCTTTGAGCTTGGCTGCATGTTAGACGTTGCCGAAACAACCGCTATGTCCGCCATCAACCGCAAAGAAAGCCGGGGCGCACACAGCCGGGTCGATTACCAGGACCGGGACGACGCAAACTGGATGGTACACACGCTCATCACCCGTACCGACGGCATTGATCTCGGCACGGTCCAGCGCGATTATGAGATCAACACCGATAAAGCGGTCGATCTTTCGCTGTCGGAAGAAGATGAGCGTTTCGCACCGAAAGAGCGCGTATACTAACACGCGATAAATGGGTAAGGGCGCAGCGCGTTGCGCCCCTACAACCCTGACCTCACAAATGACTGTAATTGTTAAAAGGAAACCACGGAAATCCATCATGGATATTACCCTCCGCATCAAACGTTATGACCCGGAAAAACCCGGCAAAGATAAACCCTACTGGGAAAACTTTACTGTACAGAATGTAGAAGCGACCGATCAGATATTGGATGTGCTGCACCGTGTCAAATGGGAGCAAGACGGCACACTCACTTTGCGGCGCTCGTGTGCGCATGGCGTGTGCGGGTCCGATGGGATGTTGATCAACGGTGTGAACGCGCTGGCGTGTAAGGTGCTGGTGCAAGATGTTGACATCTCGCGCCCGGTGACAGTCGCCCCGTTAAACGGGCTACCGGTTCTTAAAGACTTGGTGGTCGATATGGAACCGTTCTTTGCGCACTACCGCGCCGTGATGCCATATTTTGTCAGTAACGAGCCGGTCCCGGCGGACGGGCGCGAACGGCTACAATCGCACGAGGACCGCATGAAGTTTGACGACACGACCAAGTGCATCCTATGTGCGTGTTGCACCACCAGTTGCCCGTCGTTCTGGGCTAACGATCAATATGTCGGGCCGGCAGCAATTGTGCAGGCCCATCGCTTCATCTTCGATAGCCGCGACGACGCCGCCCAAGAACGGCTCGATGAACTGGGAGAGCCGGACGGCGTTTGGCGCTGCCGCACGATCTTTAACTGTACCCCGGCCTGCCCGCGTGACATCGAAGTCACCCGCGCCATTGGTGAGGTCAAGCTAGCGATCCGTAAGGGCAGTACCGAAGGTATCATCAAGGTGGATGATATTCTCTAAATGTAACTGCTCAGTAACTACTCAGCCCTCACCCCAACCCCTCTCCCAAACGTGCCTTTGGCACTGGGAGAGGGGCTAAATCACGCGATGAGAAGTCCCCCTCTCCCCGCGAAGCTGTGGGAGAGGGGGATTTAGGGGGTG